>CBFIJA010000021.1:0-25127 GCA_965662875.1 Candidatus Arcticimaribacter sp. | reverse complement strand
CCGTTTTTGAAATATTTGGTCAATACCAGCTGAGGCAATTCTTTTCCGTCCCCGAAGATGCCAAATTTTGCTTTTCCTGTCAGGACTTCTTTTCTTCCTAAGAGACTACATTCTCTACTGAGCCAAATCAAACGATAATCTTCAAGCAGTTGGGCTTTAAAAGCCTCAAAGCTTAGTTTAGATTTTGAAATGGTTTTGGCTTGCATAAATTGGTTAAAGTCATGCAAATATACGTTTTTTTAAGGGAAAAAAGTGTGAAGGGTAATGCACTGAATGTGAACTTTTAAAACCATTTTCTAGACAAAAGCCCGGTTAAAGCCTGAGGCTCCAATGTGATTACAAAACGAATTTTTGAACTGTAATTTCCATCTTCAAAAGACCAACCTAAACTATTGTAGATTGGGAAATAAAGTTCCAAATAGTCGGGGAGCAAATTCAATCGTAGTCCGGTATCAAAATAACCCATAGCAGCTTGATTTCGCCTTTTTATCACAGCCCAATCACCATAGGCTTCAAAATACTTCCAAAGGCCCATACTAAAGTTGGTGGCAAATATATAATCGTCTGCATGGGGTTGCGGAATGTCCGTTTTGAAGCCTCCTTCAGCCATTATAAATTGTTGACTGTATAGGCCTGTAACTTCCGAACGTCCTAGGTAATTGTATTGAAATAAATAATCATTTGGGCGATTGAGTGAAAAGTCAAAAAAGCGCGACTCAGTAGTGTGCCACAAAAATTTACCGCCATAGGCACGAAACGAAAATTGGCGACCACTGCGTAAAAGTTTTCTAAATTCAGTGGTGACTTCAAATTTTCCAAAAAGATCAGAGGCTTGCAATCCCCCTTTAAACGTGAAATAATCTATGGCTTCGTTTTTAGAAAATAGATAACTCAAGCTTACAATATTGTAGTTTGGACTAGTTAAACTGTTGATGTTTTGCTCTCGGTTTACATGATAACTGGACAGTGTAATCAATTCTCGTCTGTTGCTTCGCAATGCATTATTTCGAAGGTAGAAATTGATGTAGGGTAGAAAAAGAGTGTAACGTAAACCCTCATCATAATGATAACTATTAGCGGCTAACCCAAATTGGGTAAAGTGATTGCGACTATTTTCTTTGTACTTTATGTAAGAAGCAGAAAATGAACCGATAAGTGTTTTTTCAAAGCTAGAATAAATGGGTTGGGCCACCACAGTAAGCGGTCTGCTTTTTATGGTTTTATTGTTTAAGCGCACCCCAAAACTGATTCCGTCATAAATGTTGAAATTTATTCTAGGGTTGTAAAAGAGTTGATTTTTTTTAGGGTCTTCCAGGTCTTTAATCAATGTGAATTTAAGGGGTTTTAGGGCGTTAATCCGTTTTACATTGTTACGTGGATTAAAATCAGGCATGGATGGGTAATAAACGTTCAGATAATCTGCTTCTCCTTTTGGAAATTGAAGCCGCGTACTTTTTTGAGTTGGAAAAAATGTGGCCTGATATTGAGTACTGTCGTTTTTTGAAAAAACAATATTAAAAGGCAGGATGCGTTCAGATTTTTCTTCCACGGTAAACGCGATACTGTCTTTTTTAGATTTTACATTTTTGACTTTTAAATCGATTGATGATCGTCCCTGCAGTAGTGCAGATATTTGGTTTTGATATTCCGGTCGTTGTGCAGCAATAAATGCATCTTTTAAGCGTTTTCCAGTCCAATTGGATTGAATTGCATTCGTAGCGAATGCTTTTACATCAAAGTCTTGAGTTTGCTGTAAATAATCCATGAGAAGGGCATTTTGACTGGGTTGACCCATGCGTTCATTGAATTTTATTAAAGCGCCTTTTGATAAAAAACCGGGCTGTTGTAGGTTGCGTCTGTGAATGAATGCTACGTATTCTTTAAATCCATCATTGAACCTTAAATCAGAGAGATTGTAAAGTTTTACGATGTTTTTAATCAGTGGGAGTTTTAAAACATTTCCCAGTACTTTTTTATTGGGATAGTATTTTTCCACATAGCTTTTTAACAAATAGAAATGAAGTCCTTCTGTAAACCAAAAATCATCTCTATTGGGAATGGGAAACGATTCCTTTAAACGTGTTCTCAGAAATGTTGAAAGTGTTTTAACTTCAAACTCAAATTGACTGGGATAGGCTAAAAAAGAAGAGGGGAGTAGGGTAAGACCCAAAAAGGGACGTTTGTTGTATTTATGTGTGCTTAATAGTTTTATTGTGTGACGCGAAGGACCTAGAAATTCATTGACAAAATTTTGAATTTTAGACAAACTATACAGCGTAGCCTCTTTGTTTAAGTTATCGTTTTTAAAGTCTGTAATGATTGTGTTTTCTCCTGTTATGTAGCTTTGATAATCGATGTTTTTTCCAAAATGGAAAATTAATTCACTGTGTGCGTTGCCCTGGTAGGTATGATGAGTGCGTACTCCCTCGTTTTTTTTGCCTAGTTCAATTAAATTTGAAACGACCTCAAAGTCTTGTGGAAAGTTTAAGTGTAGGGTGAAATCTGACTTTCCATTGGGAATGTCTTCTAAATCTAAATTACTAATGGTTTGCCATTTACCGTTTTGAAGATCAGAAAGGGTAATGAAAAAGTTTTCAATAAAATAGGTTTCTTTTTTGAGCTTTCCATAGCCTGTGAATTTTCCTTCTGGAAGTTTTACGGAGTAACGTAAATCAATTTCTAGGCTTTCTTCAGGCCCTAGAGGGGTTTCAAGCTCAAGCGAAAGTAGGTCAAGCTTTTCCTTTTTTCGTTGCCAAGGCGTTTCTTTATTGTTGATTTTCAACTCCTTAATTGTTGTGTAGCCACGTTTTGATTTTTGCGATAAATAAAAACTTCGATCAAATTCCTCTGCCAAACGAATGGCAAGCGGCGACTGGGTACTGCTATAGGCATTGGCCCAGTCGTTTAAATAAAGACTGTCGAGTGGGAATTGACTGTTGTTTTGGAATTGAATTTTCTGTTGGACTTCCAATGACTCAGATGCATCATCCCAATAAACATCAAGGGTATACTTAGGCACAGCTTGGCCCCAGACGAGAAATGTTAAAAGGAAAATTCCCCAAAAAGCTATTTTTTCAGGATATTTAAAAGTTGGGCTGAAAACCATTTTTATGATGAAATTCTTCAATTATTTGGGTTACTTCCTCAGGAGAATCGACTACATGAAATAGATCAAGGTCTTCTGGACTAATGGTCTTTTCTGAAATCAAAGTGGTTTTAATCCAATCCATTAGCCCCTTCCAAAAAACGGAGTTTACCAATACAATGGGGATGTTTTTGATTTTATGGGTTTGAATCAAAGTCAATGCTTCAAAAAGTTCGTCAAGTGTGCCCAATCCTCCGGGCAATACAACAAAAGCTTGGGCGTATTTAACAAACATGACTTTACGGACAAAGAAGTACTCAAAATTCAAGTTTTTATCCGAGTCGATATACACATTGGCCTTTTGTTCAAAGGGAAGATTGATGTTTAAACCCACAGACACACCTTGAGCTAAATGTGCCCCTTTATTTGCGGCCTCCATAATTCCACCACCTCCGCCAGAAATAATACCGTAGCCTGCTTCGGCAATGGCTTTGGCGACAGCAGTCGCAAGAACATAGTCTGGATGGTCTTTTGGCGTGCGTGCAGAACCAAAAAGCGACACACAGGGGCCTATAGCAGACATTTTCTCATAGCCATTGACAAATTCCCCCATGACTTTAAAAATAGCCCAGGCATCATTGGCTTTAATAGCGTTCCAATTTTTTAACGGTTTAGTCATAGAAAAGCTCTTTAGCTAAATATTTTGCCGTATGGCTTTTTGTGTTTTTAATGATTTCCTCAGGACTACCTTCTGCGACTATTTGTCCTCCATTCTTTCCTCCTTCATACCCAATGTCTACAATATAATCGACTTGTTTGATTACATCCATATTGTGTTCTATGATCAGTACGGTGTTTCCTTTTTCGGTCAGGTGATTTAATACTTCCAGCAAAACACGGATGTCTTCAAAATGTAATCCCGTAGTGGGTTCGTCTAAAATAAATAAGGTATTACCTGTATCGCGTTTCGACAGTTCTGTAGCTAACTTTATGCGCTGTGCTTCTCCTCCGGAAAGGGTGGTTGAAGACTGCCCTAAAGCGATATACCCCAAACCTACATCCTGTAATGTCTTTAATTTACGATAAATCTTTGGGATGGCTTCAAAAAATTGGCAGGCTTGGTTGATGGTCATTTCCAAAACATCCGAAATGGATTTTCCCTTAAAGCGAATTTCAAGGGTTTCTCTATTAAAACGTTTCCCTCGGCAATCTTCGCAGGCGACATATACATCGGGTAAAAAATTCATTTCGATTACTTTCATTCCGCCACCCATACAGGTTTCGCAGCGTCCCCCTTTTACATTAAAACTAAATCGGCCGGGTTTATAGCCTCTAATCTGCGCTTCTGGCGTTTGCGTAAACAAACTTCTTATTTCACTAAATACTCCAGTATAGGTAGCAGGATTTGAACGTGGGGTCCTGCCAATGGGGCTTTGGTTAATGTCCACCACTTTATCTAAATGCGCTAAACCTTTTATTTCTTTGTAGGGTAGTGGTTTTTTAACACCGTTATAAAAGTGTGCATTTAAGATAGGATATAGGGTTTCATTGATCAAAGTTGATTTTCCACTCCCCGAGACCCCAGTAACGCCAATCATAAGCCCTAGTGGAAGATGCAAATCAACTTTCTTCAAATTATTCCCCGTACATTCTAACAGCGCTAACTGATGACCATTTCCTTTTCTGCGTTCCTTTGGAATTTCTATTTTCTTTTTCCCCGTTAAGTATTGTGCAGTTATGGAATTGTGCGCAATGATTTCTTTAGGAGCTCCTTTCGAGATTATTTCGCCACCATTTTTTCCTGCATGAGGACCAATATCAATCACATAGTCCGCCCGCTCAATCATGTCTTTGTCGTGTTCCACCACAATAACAGAGTTACCGATGTCACGCAGGGCCGTTAGAGATTCGATAAGCCGATCATTATCACGTTGGTGTAAACCTATGCTGGGTTCATCCAAAATATACAGCACCCCAACCAGTTGCGAACCAATTTGTGTGGCTAATCGTATCCGTTGTGCCTCGCCACCGGAGAGCGATTTAGATGTTCTGTTGAGGGAGAGGTAATCCAAGCCAACATTCAATAAAAAGGTCAATCTAGCTTTAATTTCTTTGACGACTTCTTCCGCAATTTTCATTTCATTTTTTGAAAGGCGTTCTGGCAAGGTTTCCATCCAAGCATAGAGCTCACCCAAATCCATGGTCACAGCATCGGCAATGCTTTTTTCGTCAATGCGAAAGTAAAGGGCTTCTTTTTTTAATCTACTTCCTTTACAGCCACTGCACTTTTGTTCGTCCATGTATTCGGCAGCCCAACGTTTAATGTTCATAGAATCTGCCAATTCGTATTGATTGGCTATAAAATTTTCTATGCCTTCATAATCGATTTTATAATTTCGAGTAATCCCAAGCGTTTTTGACGCTACAGAAAAGCTTTCGTTGCCCCCTTTTAAAATGATCTCCATTGCTTCTTTAGGGATGGACTTAATGGGGTCCGATAAACTAAATTCATAGCGCTGTGCTATGGTTTCCATTTGCTTAAATCCCCAACTGGTTTTTTTATTTCCAAGTGGTTTTATCCCCCCATTGTTGATTGACACCTCTGGATCTGGAATTATTTTTTTTGTGTTTACGACTTGTTCAATGCCCAAACCTTTGCATTTTGGACACATCCCTTTGGGAGAGTTGAACGAAAAGGAATTCGGTTCTGGATTTGGGTAGGAAATCCCAGAGCTTGGACACATTAGATTCCGACTGACATAGCGGGCTTTTTTCTCGCCTTTTTCTAAGAGCATTAGTGTGTCCTCACCGTGATACATTGCGGTGGTCAAGGACTCTTTTAACCGTTTTAAACCTCCTTCGGAATCGTCAATACGCAACCGATCAATCACCAATTCTATATCATGAGTTTTATAACGGTCAATTTTCATGCCTGAGGTGATTTCAAGGATAACACCATCTACGCGAACCCGAACAAAACCTTGACGCCCTAAATTTTCAAACAACTCCCTGTAATGCCCCTTTCTAGATTTGATGATGGGGGCCAATAGAATGACATCTTTATTGAGATAATCATCGCAAATAAGTCCAATGATTTGATCGTCTGTATAGCTGATCATTTTTTCTTGTGTCTTGAAGCTATATGCAGTTCCTATCCGGGCATACATTAGACGAAAAAAGTCATAGAGTTCTGTGATGGTCCCTACCGTAGAGCGCGGGCTTTTTGAAGTTGTTTTTTGTTCAATAGCAATTACAGGGGATAGACCATCTATTTTATCTACCTCTGGCCGTTCCATGTTTCCTAAAAACTGACGAACGTATGCCGAAAAGGTCTCCATATATCTACGCTGTCCTTCTGCATACAAAGTATCAAATGCCAAGGAAGATTTTCCGCTTCCAGAGAGTCCTGTTATGACAACCAATTGATCTCTAGGGATCTTTACATCAATATTTTTAAGGTTGTGTGCTCTAGCACCCTGAATGTCAATCACATTATTTTCTTCCATTGTATTCAATGTTCTAGCAAATTAATAAGTAGCAGCGGCGTCATCTCCTCTAGGATCTGCTCCAGTGCTGATGCCATTTTCAGGATCGACATGTATGGCGTCTACTTTTCCTAAAATGCGTGTGTATTTTTCTTCTATTACATGCCCCATACCCCTTAGTGAATCGAGCAAAGTCGCTGAAAATTTATTGGGTTCAAAGACCACTCGATCTGGCAACCATTGATGATGAAAACGCGGGGCATTCACTGCTTGTTGCATGCTCATGCCGTGTTCGTATACATTCAATAGGGTTTGGAATACCGAAGTGATGATGGTTGATCCCCCTGGTGTTCCTACGACCATGTAGAGTGCACCATTACGCTCTACAATAGTAGGAGTCATAGAACTTAGCATTCGCTTTTCTGGTGCAATTGCATTGGCTGCTGACCCTGTCAATCCAAACATGTTTGGACTTCCTGGCTTGCTGCTAAAATCATCCATTTCATTATTCATAAACACGCCTATTTCATCTATAAAAACCTTTGAACCGTAGGCTGCATTTAACGTTGTTGTTACCGCTACTGCGTTGCCCATAGCATCCACGATCGAAAAATGAGTGGTTTCATCACTTTCCGGAAGGGGGGGAGTCCCTGCATAAATGTCCTCTGATCGACTTGCACTTTTATCATTGTACGTTTTCATTCGTTCCGTCAAATAGTTTAAATCCAAAAGCCCTTTTGTAGGGACTGGATAAAAATCAGGATCTCCTAAGAATTTACTTCTATCGGCATAAGAACGCCTTTCGGCTTCAACCATTAAATGGATGCTTTTCAGATTATTGTGACCCAATTCCTGAATGTTGTATGGGGCAATCATATTGAGCATTTGTCCAAGACATACTCCACCGCTTGAAGGCGGTCCCATGGTGATGAGCTGTAAGTCCTTATAATTAAACCTTAGACTTTCTCTCCATACGGGTGCATAGGAAGTCAAATCATTTGAAGTAAAGATTCCACCTGTTGCGTTTACTTTACCTATCATAGCTTTGGCTACCCACCCTTTATAAAATCCATTTTTTCCTTTTTCAGCAATCGTTCTTAATGCTTTTGCTAATGGAAGGTTAATGAATCGATCCCCCTTTGTAAAGGTTTTGTTGTAGGGAATGTCTTCCCCGTTTACGGCTATAAATTTTTCACGGTATTTGTTAAAACTACGGGCCTGTTTTTCAGTAATCGTGTATCCTTTTTCGGCTAAATCTATTGCCGGTTGCATCAGTGTGGTCAAGGGTAAACTCCCCATCTTTTCATGAATCTCAAGTATTCCAGCAACTGAACCTGGTATTCCTACTGCGAGACCCCCCACGGTACTTTTACCTGGAATGACTTCATTGTTTTCATCCAAATACATATCTCGGTTGGCGGCTAAAGGTGCTTTCTCTCTGTAATCGAGTGTTCCCGTTTTTCCATCTGCGTCTCTGTAAACAAAGAATCCACCGCCGGTTAAATTCCCCGCAACGGGATACACAACACTGAGGGCAAAACTTGTCGCAACCATTGCATCATAGGCATTACCTCCTTGCTTCATGATTTCCAGTCCTGCTTGGGAAGCTTCAGCTCTTGCAGAAACCACCGCCGCCTTGATATTACTGGTGTTTTTGGATTGTGATTGACAACTCAAAAGCGAAAAAAGCAGAAAAATATACAGTCTTTGCATGCCAAAAAATTATTCTTTAAACTTAGGAAATTAAAAGGACTTTTCTAAACGAACTCGTGTTAATGATGCATGAAGTTCAAGGGCTTCAAAAAATTCAAAAAAGTCTTTTTCCATTTCATTTATGTGTGCTAAAAAAAGCGGTACTGCAGCAGGAAAATCTGAAGGGAAAGAAGTGCGTTTACTCATGTGCATTAAAATCCGTTCAATGCCTTTGATTTCTGAATATTCATACAGCCAATTTTGCGCTTTCATTTTTTCGAAAAACAGCAGCATTTTTTGTGGCATAGACTCTGGAAAATCATCGGCCATCGCATAGAAATCTTGACTAAAGTCTTGTAAATTTTGAGGATGATAACGTTTCCAATTTCTAGCCAATAAATGATCATAAAGCACATCCAAGATCACACGGCTATAATGGCGGTGCTCATCAAAAAATAGCTTAGTATGTTTCCTAAAAATGGGATGCTGATCCGTAAAGGTGTCAATGCTTCTGTGGAGCATAATGCCTTTTTGAACACTTAAAGAATAGTTTTTATACGCATTGCCACGTACGGCATCTGCAATAAAATTACCAAAAATCAAAGCATTGTCTGCCCCTGATAAATAAATATGTGCTAGATAATTCACGCTGTAAATTTACCTAAGTTTAGCGCATTTTGCTTTGGAAAAATAAAATATCATTTGCCTATATTTGGCTAAATATTTTTTTATGACATTGATCAAATCCATTTCTGGCATCCGCGGAACGATTGGAGGAGCACCAGATGAAAATCTCACCCCTTTGGATGCTGTTAAATTTGCGGCAGCATACGGTACTTATATGCTAAATCATGCCAATGGAAACGCTAAAACCATTGTAATTGGACGAGATGCACGTTTATCGGGTGAAATGATACAAACTTTGGTCACCCAAACCTTAATTGGCTTAGGGCTAGATGTTATCGATTTAGGAATGGCAACTACCCCAACAGTTGAAATGGCTGTTCCAAAAGAAAAAGCTTTGGGTGGAATTATTTTAACGGCAAGTCATAACCCGAAGCAATGGAATGCGTTAAAATTACTGAATGCAGATGGCGAGTTTTTAGATGCAGCGGCAGGAGCTGAGATATTGTCTTTAGTAAATGCAGAAGGTTTTTCTTTCGCTGCAGTAGATGATTTGGGCAAGCTGACCCAAAAGGATACACACTTAGCCGAACACATTAAAGCCGTTTGTTCTCATCCCTTGGTCAATGTGGCGAACATTAAAAACGCACAATTCACAGCCGTTGTTGACGGCGTAAACTCTATTGGTGGGATTGCTATTCCTAATTTATTGGATGCTCTAGGGGTAAAAACCATACCGTTGTATTGTGACCCTACGGGTCATTTTCCGCATAATCCGGAGCCTTTAAAAGAACACTTGACAGACTTATCTGAAAAAGTGAAAGAACACAAAGCGGATTTAGGTATCGTCGTGGATCCGGACGTTGATCGTCTGGCATTTATGGACGAGACAGGAGAAATGTTTGGAGAGGAATATACTTTGGTTGCTTGTGCAGATTATGTTTTATCAAAAACACCTGGGAATACCGTATCAAACATGTCATCTACAAAAGCCTTAAGCGATGTAACCGAAGCACATGGGGGACACTATTTTGCCAGTGCAGTGGGGGAGGTCAATGTCGTTAAAATGATGAAAGAAAAAAATGCCGTAATTGGCGGTGAGGGTAATGGTGGAATCATTGACCCTAATTTGCATTACGGAAGAGACGCGCTTGTAGGTGTAGGTTTGTTTTTGTCGTTATTAGCTGAAAAAAAAATCAGTGTTTCTGCGCTTAAAAAAACTTATCCTTTGTATTACATGAGCAAAGGAAAAATCAGCCTTTCTCCAAAAATGGATGTCGATGCACTTTTGCAAAAAGCAGAAAAGAAATATCAATGCGAAGATATAAACACCCTGGATGGGGTTAAAATTCTCTTTGGAAATCAATGGGTGCATTTGCGAAAATCAAATACAGAACCGATCATACGTGTGTATTCCGAAGCCCCTTCGCAACATCAAGCAGATGAGCTGGTAGAGCGATTTAAAGCGGAACTGTTGGCTTTAGCCTAAACTTCTTTTGGCGCTTTATCTTTGTATTTAAAACGATTGTGTGTCCACAGATACTGCGTTGGATCTTGACGTATCTGTTCTTCCAGTTTTGTTGTAAAAAGATCGGTCAACGCATTTTCTTTTAAACTTTTGGGGTCCGCACTAAGCAGCGAAATCGTAGCCTTGTAGTGTCCGCGTTTCACACGCGTTATGGCGGCAAACGTCACAGGTAAGTTGTGTTCTTTAGCAATGCGTTCTGCCCCTGTGAACACAGGCACTTTCACCCCCATAAATGTTCTCCAATAGGATTTTGCCCGCAATTTTGGAGATTGATCGTTTGCAAAGCCATACAAGGCCACACGCCCTTCTTTTTGATCTCGTTTTATAGATTCTACGGTTTCATAACGCGACAACAAATAGGCGTGGTGACGTTCCCTTGATTTTTTAATGAACTTTTCAAAATAAGGGTTGGAAAGTTTGTTGTATACACCATAGGCTTTTTCATTTAAATGGTAACCGATACTTAGCATTCCCTCCCAAGAAGAATAATGACCACAAGTCAAAATTGAACTTTGACCTTTCTTTTCAATTTCATGAATCAACTCAATATTTTCAAATACAAACCGCTTTTTCATTTCCTTTTCGGAAATCGTTATGGTTTTGATCATTTCAAGAAAGACATCACACATGTGACGATAAAACTTTCGTTCAATCGCTTTTCGTTCTTCCACTGTTTTTTCAGGAAATGCAAGGGCAAGATTCTTTCGAACCAATTTGGTTCGGTATTTAATGATACGGTACACAAGAAGATACACAAAATCAGAAAATAAATAGAAAAGACGAAAGGGGAGTAGGGAAAGCCCCATCAAAAAGGGATAACTGATCAAAAAAATGATGCGTTGCATTGGGAACAAATTTTTGGCAAATATAGGTATATTTGACGCATAAGACTTTTACATGCCTGGGATTCCCACTATTTTATTGCTATTGATTGCTATAACAGTAGCCGTTAGTCTACGTGGGTTTAAGCATCCTTCTTTTTTTCAAGACTATAAATTTCAGGTGCTTGAAATTGTTCGTGGAGAGCGCTATCGTATGTTGAGTGCTGGGTTTTTACACGTGGACAACAATCATTTGTTCCTCAATATGTTTACGCTGTATATTTTTGGAGGAAATGCCATTGCAGGATTAGGGAATCTTAACTTTATCCTTTTGTACGTAGGCAGTCTTTTGTTTGGTAATCTTTTCGCATTCTATTTTCATAGAAACACACCCTATTATTCTGCAGTCGGGGCAAGTGGAGCAGTAATGGGAGTAGTGTATGGTTCCATTCTTATGTTTCCAGAAATGAAATTGATGTTGATTTTATTTCCCATCCCTATGCCTGCATTTGTGTTTGGAGTAGGGTATTTGGTGTATACTCTGTTCGGAATGAAGCGTCAGCAGGACAATATAGGGCATACTGCCCATTTTGGAGGAGCCATAAGCGGCATGGTTATAACCCTCGCTATACATCCGTATTTGGTTCAAAAATCTTTCTTTACCCTTGGGATAATGACAGTAGCCACCGTGATCGTCGGAGCATTCCTATTTCGAAAAAGTAAAAATTAATCTACTAGTAGCTCCTCAATCTTTGCGTCCAACTGTCTGCCTCTAAGATTTTTAGCGACAATTTTTCCGTCTTTATCCAAAACAAAAGCAGCAGGAATACCGCGTACACTGTATAATTTTGCCACAGGATCTTGCCAATATTGTAGATTAGAAACATGGTTCCAAATTAGACCGTCGTCTTCTATTGCGCGTAACCAGCTGGCCCTGTTTTTATCCAAAGAGACACCAACGACCTCCAAACCTTTATCGTGCATGCGTTTGTATAAACGAACAAGATTGGGGTTTTCTATACGACAAGGACGACACCAAGAAGCCCAAAAATCAATGATGGTGACTTTTCCTTTTAAAGCATTTAAAGAAAGCATTTGACCTTCTGGGTTGGGTGCTGTAAAGTCAGGTGCGATCTCACCAATTGCTGTAGCATTGTAAGGCCGACTTAATAAAGTCAAAACATTTTTCCCAGAGCGGCTGGTTCGAATGCGTGCGGTAAAATTAGAAAACAATGGTTTCGCTTCGCTTTGGGTGATTAGTTTTTGACTGATAAAGCGCTCTAGTATTAAGGACGAAACATAAGAGTCTACATTTTCCTTTACATAACTCATTTCGTAATTATTGAGTTTTTCCTGCATTTCTTTGTATTGTGCTTGTAGGTCTTCAACAAGTATATTATCACCAACACTATTGGCTTGTTGTATGTCTTTAACAATTCCATTCAACGCATCTGCAAACCCCTTTGTATCGGTTTTGTAGCGCATTAGATCTAGGTTAGAGGGGGTTCCTTTTAGGACGGCTTTGTCTATGCTGTCCTTAAAGATCTCTACTTCGATTTTTCCTTCTTCTAAAATAAATGCAGCATTTTGAGTCATGCCGTCTATAAAAATAAAATTAACATCGGCTTCGCGTGCATCTCCTGAAAATGTGAATTTTCCTTTTTCTACCTGAGTGGTGTCGGCATAGGTTGGCTGATTGTTGGCCCCTGCAATAACACGGTAAACCGTAGTTCCTTCTGGTAAGTCTGTTTCACCATTGAGAAGAAATTCATTTTGTGGGACAGATTCGCAAGCTCCTATAGCAAGTACCATTGCGAAAAGTAAAGCGTGTAATTTCTTATTCATGCGCCAAAATTAAACAATCTCAGCTATTTTTTTCATCTGCAAACACAAGAATTCAAAAACTTAAATGCAGGGGTTGTATATGAAAGAGAGTATATTTGCATTTTAAAGGCGAAATATGTCAGGAAATCGATTTGGAAATATTTTTAGCGTAACCACTTTTGGGGAATCGCATGGAAAAGCAATTGGAGGGGTGATTGATGGTTGTCCAGCAGGTATAGCGTTGGACTTAGAAGCCATTCAATTGGAATTGAACAGAAGAAAACCCGGTCAATCGGCTATAGTAACGCAGCGTAAAGAGCCCGATGAAGTAACTTTTTACTCGGGAATATTTGATGGAAAAACTACCGGTACCCCGATTGGTTTTGCCATTCATAACACCAATCAAAAATCTAAGGATTACGGTCACATTAAAGACAGTTACCGTCCTTCACACGCAGATTATGTGTACGATCAGAAATACGGTTTTCGTGATTATCGTGGTGGAGGAAGAAGCTCTGCCAGAGAAACAGCTAGCCGTGTAGTAGCGGGGGCTATAGCAAAGCAGTTTTTGAAAGACATTCGCTTTACTGCCTTTGTCTCACAGGTTGGACCTATAGGATTGGATCGTCCGTATACTGAACTTGACTTTGCTTCTATAGAAAGTAATCCCGTGCGTTGTCCAGATCCAAAAAAAGCTGCGGAAATGGAAGCCTATATTCGTCAAATTCGAAAAGAAGGAGACACCGTTGGGGGTGTAGTTCAGTGTGTAATTCAAAATGTTCCTGTAGGCCTAGGTGAGCCTGCATTTCAAAAACTTCATGCTGCTTTAGGTGCAGCGATGCTTTCTATCAATGCGGTGAAAGGGTTTGAATTTGGCAGTGGTTTTGAAGGTTGTAAGATGAAAGGAAGTCAACACAACGATCAATACAATGCCGACGGCACTACCCAAACCAATCGTTCAGGTGGGATACAGGGCGGAATATCCAATGGAATGGATATTTATTTTAGCGTAGCCTTTAAACCTGTTGCAACGGTAATGCAAGAACAAGAAACCATTGACAACAAAGGAGAAAAGGTAGTTATGCAAGGAAAAGGACGTCATGATCCGTGTGTTGTTCCACGTGCCGTTCCCATAGTTGAAGCGATGGCGGCTTTGGTTCTCGCGGATTTTTCTTTAATTCGTAGAACCAATACGATTTAAATGAAAAAACTTGCCCTACACTGGAAAATTTTAATTGGAATGCTTTTGGGTGTTCTATTTGGTTTAGCCCTCTCTTTTATGGAAGGGGGAACACTGTTCATCGCCAATTACATTAAACCCTTTGGCACCATATTCATCAACCTTTTAAAGTTGATTGCGATTCCATTGATTTTAGCTTCTTTAATCAAAGGGGTTTCTGATCTTCAAGACATCTCAAAACTCTCACAAATGGGAGGGAGGACAATATTGACCTATCTCTGCACGACACTAATTGCAGTAGTCATCGGATTAATTTTAGTCAATACCATTCAGCCTGGAAAAACAATTTCTGTTGAAACAAGACAAGAATTGGTAGAGGCGTATTCAAGTAACGCCGATCAGAAGCGTGAAGCAGCAGCAAAACAACAAGCTGCAGGTAAATTACAAGCTCTAGTCGATGTCGTGCCGTCAAATATTTTTGCCGCGGCATCCAATAATCGAAATATGCTTCAAATCATCTTTTTTGCATTGTTCTTTGGCATCGGAATGATTCTATTACCACAAGAACAATCCAAGGCTGTAAAAGACTTTTTTGACTCGTTTAATGCCATTATTCTCAAACTCATTGATCTCATCATGATGGCAGCTCCCTATGGTGTATTTGCGCTATTGGCAGCCCTAGTGGTTGAAGCACCAAGTTTAGAGTTGTTTCAGGCATTGGCTTTATATGCAATAACCTTATTACTCGGATTAGCATTAATGATTATGGTCTATGCCATTATCGTAAAAGTATACACAAAAAAGAACCCCTCTTTTTTCTTTAGTGGGATAGCCCCAGCACAATTGTTGGCCTTTTCTACCAGTTCAAGCGCTGCAACCCTTCCTGTTACGATGGATTGTGTAGAAGAAAATCTTGGTGTAGACAAAGAGGTGGCCAGTTTTGTTTTGCCTATAGGCGCTACCATTAATATGGATGGAACCAGTGTTTATCAAGGAGTAGCGGCAGTATTTATTGCGCAAGCCTTTGGTTTAGATTTGAGCTTAAGCGCACAATTGGGCATTATTTTCACCGCTACACTAGCTTCCATCGGAACTGCTGCAGTTCCAAGTGCAGGAATTGTTATGCTGGTTATCGTCTTGGCTCAAGCGGGTATTCCAGAAGCAGGTTTGGCGCTTATATTTGCCATTGATCGCCCCTTAGACATGTGCCGCACGATTGTAAACGTAACAGGAGATGCCGCAGTTTCAATGCTGGTTGGAAAATCCATTGGCAAATTAAAGGACTGATGTTAAGCAATCCAGCCTTTGTTGATTGCTTTTTTACTCAAGAAGTAAAGTAGTGTTGCGATAGTTATGACCACTAAAGGCATAACCATTTGAATCATACCTATGATTTCATAGGCTTTTACAATAAAAATGCTGTGCCCCATTTGTAAGTAAACCGCAATCAATGAAAAACCCAAAACACTTACCGCCCACTTTTTTTTGATGAGTAATCCTAAAGATCCAATGGTGCCTGTAAATACAGCAATAGCGTAAACAACATAGGTCCAAGTTGTGTAATGTAAGCGTAAATCCTGTTGCTCTTTTGGAAGTTCAGCAACCATATCATTGGACATGCTCGCTTCAAAAAAGAAGCTTAATAATCCCATTACATTCCATAAGATGGCTAAAACAGCTACAATTCGGAACCAAGCAGGGGGTGCATTTCGAGTATTCATAAGATTAGGGTTTAATTTATATACGGTATATTTTTTCGTTCCTGCCAAAGAATCACAAGACTCAACACCCAAGTAATCAGGGCCATATAGAAAAGTTTCCCGCCATCATCATGAACTTCGACTCCAAGGGATGTGAAATGAAAAAACAAAGCTCCAAACATCAGAAGAGTGGTTAGAAGAGCTCCTTGCCAAATGGTTTTGGGAAGCAAAAGTAAGATACTGGCAATCAATTCTAATATTCCTATGCCAATTCTACCGGACGCTCCCAAGCCAGTTTGATTAAAAATATAAACGCTGTCAGGGTGCGCAGAAAATTTATAAAATAAGGTTTGCAAAAGAATAATGGCAACGACAATTCGAAGCAGTAAGAGTAGGTATTTCATTGTATTTTAAATTGATTTAGTATATAAAGATAGACAATATTTTTACAATTGATTTCTACTGCTTATAGTTGAGCGTAAAATTGTTGTTTAGTCCACAAATTTCAAATGAATTTATCTTTGTATTTTGGGTCAGGAAGTGGGCAAATTTGGTGTTTTCCAAACCAGCGGTATCTATTTTTCGCCACCAAACGATACAATCCGTTGGTCAAAAGTTTGGGCAAAAATGAAAAGATTAATAAAACACTCCAAGCCCCACTCAAGCGTTTTAATATCATAAACACAGCTTCTGCTTCATAGGCATAGCTGAAGGTTTGATCCCATACAACGATGGAATCTAATTTGGATAAATCAAGATTTCTTTGCTGAACAAAGGCTTGAAAAATCGAATGATTTAATGGAGCAAAGCGAAGTTGATTTTTTTTGTCCCATTTGCACAATTGCTGTACCCAGAAATTGCAAAAAACACAGGGTTCGTCAAAAAAGACTATTAAAGGCTTCATTATTTTTTTGCCGCTTTTACCAAATCTAGTGCTTCTAAATTAACTTGAGTCGTAAATACGCCATAATTCACCACTGCTTTTCGTTTTTCTATGGAGTCTATGGTGCCCACAGCTTTTCCATCAAACAAACGCACTTGATCTCCAACTTTGAAATCAATCTTTGGCTTTACGGGTTCGGGCTTTGGTGCAGCTTTCTTTTTTTTCTTCTCTTTTCGGATGCTGGAAATTGCTTTTTGAGTTTCTTCCTCTGCCTTTTTCTTAGCTTCTCGTGCTTTACGCTTTTCTGCTGCTGATTTTTTCTTCCGCTTTGAGTTCTCGGTTTCAACCAAACGCAATAAATCTGCTATTAAGGGACGTTTTTTACCGTTGTCAAAGTAACGTTCTGCAACATCGTTTACTCTGTTTCCCAATAAAATCATACGTTGGTTGTGATCATAAAGCTCCTGATAACTACTCAGTTTAGCTTTTATTTTTTGGTTCAGTTCTTCCAATTTTTCACCTTCTTTTGCAGCTTTATTTTCTTTGACTCTCAGCGAAGCACCTGTATCCATCATTTGTTTTCGCTCTTTTTGAAGTTTTGCTATGGTGGCGTCAAAACGTACTTTCCCGCGTTCTATCTTCTTTTTCGCGCGATTGATAAGACTGTAGGGAATTCCATTTTTTTGCGCGACCTCAAACGTAAAAGAACTTCCTGCTTCCCCCATGATCAACTTAAATATAGGCTCTAACGTTTTATTGTCAAACTGCATATTTGCATTGGTCATGTACGGTAATTCATTGGCCAACACCTTTAAATTGGAATAATGTGTAGTAATTATCCCATACGCTTCACGGTTATAGAATTCCTCCAAAAAAGCTTCTGCCAAAGCTCCCCCCAATTCAGGATCCGAGCCGGTCCCAAATTCATCGATCAAGAAAAGGGTTTTTTCATTGCACTTCCGCAAAAAATATTTCATGTTCTTGAGACGGTAAGAATAAGTGCTTAAATGGTTTTCAATGGATTGGTTGTCCCCAATATCGGTTATGACCTGACCAAAAAAACAAGCTCTAGATCGCTCGTGAACGGGAATTAACATTCCACTTTGCAGCATTAATTGCAACAATCCTACCGTTTTTAAAGTTATGCTCTTTCCCCCGGCATTGGGACCTGAAATAACAATGATTCGCTGATCAGCTTTTAACTTGATATCTTGCGGATAGGTGGCTTTATTTTCTGCCTTGTGATTCAAAAACAAAAGCGGATGGTAGGCGTTAATCAATTCCATTTCGCGATCCTTCGATAGAATGGGTAAAACCGCATTTATCGATTGTGCATAGGTTGCTCTGGCATATATGCTATCCACAGCAGTAAGATAGTCTTGATATTGCAGTAGAAGTGGTCGGAAAGGCTGAAAATAAGCCGTTAGCTCTCTTAAAATTTTTTGAATCTCTTCGGTCTCTTCAAATAAAAGGTTGTTGAGTTCTCTGGAGTACTGTAAAGTTGTTTCAGGCTCTATATAAACGATACTCCCGGTTTTGGAACTGCCCATTATCGCCCCCTTCACTTTTCTTCTATGCATGGCTTTGACGGCCAACACGCGCTTGTTTTCAACAACTGTTTCGCGGATATCATCCAGATAATCAGCGCTTGTGTAATTGCTTAAAGCACGTTGAAAACTCTGACCAATTTTTGAGCGTACACTGTTGATTTGTTTGCGAATGCGGTACAACTCTTCTGAAGCATTGTTGTGGATTTCCCCGAATCGATCAATTACACCATCAATTTTTTGTTTCGGCTCTTTGGTGATTTCAATTTCATCTCCTAAGGCTTTAAGGCTAGGGTAATATTCTTTAAATTTTTTAAAAAATTTGAGAAGAATATTACAGCTTTCATTGGCTGAACCGATGCGTCGAAAACCTTCAATCTCTAAAACACTGTTGTCAATTTTCAACAAACTGATCTCAGAACTCATGTCCTCAAAACCCTGGTTAGGAATGCGGTTGTCATTGTCAAAAGAAGCTAGGTATTCGGAAACTTGGGTAAGCCCTTCTACAATTTCTTCCTCCGCATCCGAGGGTTTTATTTGAAAAATGGCTGCTTTTCCCAAAGCTGTAATACAATGGGTGCTTACTTGGTGGAGTACCGTATCGAATTCTAAGTCAAGAAGCGACTTTTCAGGGATTTTCAAGGATTAATTTTTCTTACATTAGCCTTACAAAAGTACATAATTCATGCGTGTTCGGATACATCCTAGCTGGGAAAAGAAATTACATACCGTTTTGGCAAGTTCTCATTTTACCCAGTTGACCGATTTTGTACAACAAGAGTATCAAACGCAGAAATGTTTCCCGCCTGAAAATTTAATTTTTGAAGCCTTTAATCGCTGTTCAATGGAGGATGTGAAAGTGGTGATTTTAGGTCAGGATCCCTATCATGGACCTAGACAAGCCCACGGTTTAGCTTTTTCTGTGGAAGAAGGCGTAAAGCACCCGCCATCACTGATTAATATTTTTAAAGAAGTTGAATCGGATCTTTCTCTACCGTACCCCAAAAGTGGAAATCTAAACCCTTGGGCAGATCAAGGTGTTTTTTTGCTGAATGCTACTTTAAGTGTACGCGCACATGAAGCTGGAAGTCACCAAAAGCAAGGATGGGAAGTGTTTACTGATGCAGTAATAAAAATCCTTTCCGAAGAAAAAGAGCAGCTTGTTTTTATGCTATGGGGCGGATATGCAAAAAAGAAGATGAAATTAATTGACGCGTCTAAACACTTGATATTAAGCAGTGGACACCCCTCTCCTTTAAGTGCGAATAGAGGGCATTGGTTTGGAAATAGACATTTCAGCCAAGCCAATGCCTACCTTAAGAAAAATCATAAAACTAAGGTCGATTGGAACTTAGCCTAATTTATCCTCCTACGCGTTTTACGTTATGGCCCATTTCTTGAAGTATAGCCATTATTTTGTCCCGGTAATTTCCCTGAATTATGATTTCTCCATCTTTTATGGTTCCACCCACACCGACCGCATTTTTTAATTCTTTTGCCAGTGCTTTTAGTTCAGCTTTTTCACCCTCGAAGCCTTTAATTAGTGTAACGGTCTTTCCTGCTCGCCCTTTGTTGCTAAAATGCGCTTCCAGCTGTTGCGGCTGAAATTCATCTTCAGGGGCAGTGTAGTTTTCTGGATCTGGTGCTAGGTTTTCGAATTGAATCTTCGCCAAGTCCTCCAGGCTTTTTAATTTCTTTGACATGGGTTCATTTTAGGGCTAAAATACTATTTTAGTAGAAAATAATCTCGAATCTATGCGCCTCCTTATCGTATGTTTTTTTCTCACCAACAGTTGGCTTATGGCACAGACTTTACTTCCTTTAGACCAAATCCCTTCCGCACCTGATACGGTAACAGCAGGCAATGTTCTAGCTCGAATGACACAAGGCCTTGGTTATCGCTATCATTGGGCTACTAAAAATTTGCGCGCTGAAGATTTAGCTTATCGACCGAGTCAAGCTGCGGCTTCAAGCTATGAAACTTTGGAGCACATCTATGGACTTGCAGAAATAATACGCAACAGTGCTTTAGGGCAGCCCAGCAAGCGCCCTATAGAAGCGTATCCTAAAGATTATACTGCATTGCGTTTGGAAACATTAGCCTTGCTTAATGAAGCGCAAAATGTGTTTCTGGAAGCAAATGCGAAAGCGCTTGAGCAAATGGAAGTAATATTTGAACGTGGTGAAAAAACATCCCGTTTCCCCATTTGGAATTTAATCAATGGACCCCTCTCAGATGCCCTATACCACACGGGACAGTTGGTTAGTTTTCGCAGGACTACGGGAAACCCCATCCCATCTGGGGTGAATGTATTTATGGGAAAAACAAAAGAATAAATGGCGATAACAAAAGCACATAAAAAACGCTATGACAAAACCATAGCGTTTATGGCTCAACACCTTAAAAAGGGGAGTAGTATACTGGATTTAGGGACAGAGAACCCGTTTACTCCACAATTAAAAAAGGCAGGCTACTCTGTTCAAAATACCGCAGGGGAGAACCTTGACGATGATTTTAAAAAATACACGGAAACGGCTGTAGACTGTATAACTGCCTTTGAAATATTTGAGCATATGTTGGCGCCCTACAATATCTTAAAGAACATAAAAGGCAAAAAATTAATTGCTTCAGTTCCATTAAAACTTTGGTTTTCAGAAGCCTATTGGAATGAACAGGACGACTGGGACAAACACTATCACGAATTCGAAGCAAAACAGTTTGACTTTTTATTGGAAAAAGCAGGATGGGAGATAAAAGCAAGGGAACAATGGATTTCAAAACCCAAGCATCCTTTTGGCATACGGCCATTATTGCGCTATTTCACCCCAAGGTATTACATCGTGTACTGCGAGCGAGGCTAATTGTCGCGTTCTTCAAAATTTTCCTTTTTCTTGTCTTCCAAACGCTGAACAATAAGATAGAGGAGAAGGACTCCAACAATAACACCTATTATCATTCCTTTTATTTGACGGTTACTGCTGTCCCATAGGCCAGTATTTCTGAGCAGCCTTGCATGACCATAGAGGTGGTAATGCGAACGTTTACAACGGCGTTTGCTCCCATACGCTCGGCATCTTCTTTCATGCGTTGTAAAGCTTGTTCACGCGAGTCAGCTTGTAATTTGGTATATTCTGATATTTCTCCACCGACGATGTTTTTTAAACCGGCAAAGATATCACTTCCAAAATTACGAGCGCGAACGGTACTTCCACGGGCAATACCGTGAACATCTGTGATGGCTTTATTGGGGACATTTGGCGTGTTTACTAATAGCATAATTTAAGGGAATAAGGTTGAATCTATTGTGGGCAATATGCGCAATGCATTTTTGTAATATAATTTTTTAAGCACTTCATCTGGCAAACCTAGACCGTACATTTTCCAAAAAGCGTGGCGTTTTCGGTAATATTCAAAATACTCATCTTCCGTTTCAAGTACCCTAAAATAGGTGTAGTACTCTTTTACGTTGTACGCATCTTTCCCAAAGAGGACACGGTCTTGATAGTCGACTAAAAATTGTTTTGCTCTTCTAGGCTGTCGACCCAATTCTGCCAAAACAGCACCAATTTCTGTTACCACATTGGGGTAACGATCTAGGTGCTTTCCCAAGCGGTCCAAGTCATTACCCATCCAGCCCAGATGTGCATTTATAAAGGTTGTTTGGGGATGCTTTTCAAAAACGTGGTGCTGTTCGGCTAGAATGGATTCAAACGAAGGCACCTTTTTAGGATCCCGATAACGGGACGGTTTTTGCTTGAGCTCTAACCAGCGTTCATTGTTTTTATCCTTGGGTTTCCAGAAGGACGCCGGTTCAGCGGAATGAATTAAGACCGGAAATCCCAAAGCACCACACTCGGCCCATATAGGATCGATTCTAGGATCATCTACTGCAATACGTTGGCCTTGACTATCGGTATCTGTAAGGCCTAAACCCTTGTACACCTTTAATCCTATAGCCCCCGCAACTTTTGCATCGCGGAGAATACGCAGGTTGTTTTCTACAAAATCCGGTTCATCTATTTTTTCCCAATCCAAATTCACAAACAACCCAAAGCGGGTAGGAGCGTTTTCTTTTACATTGTTCAAGCATTGCTGCAAGTATACCCCTCTAAGCCCACTAAGGTTCACCATAAAAGCCATATTTAGGCTATCCATTTCTGCCGTAAGTTGGGTTAAATCCTTTATGGGCATATCAAATTGATGGTTGTGGATGTCCACAAAAGGATATTTAGCGCGTTTTACAGGGTGTTCTGGAACGACAAGAGTAGAAGAGGGGTTGTATTCCTCAAACGGCATTACATTGTTCTTGTATTGGATTTTTCCAATAACATAGTAAGTGAGTCCCCCTAGAAGGGAAACGAATACAACTGCTTTTAAAAAGTTTTTAAAACTAAAAAAAGCCATTTAATTCAAAGGAATTGAAACTGCAGTTGTATCCCAGCGCATGTGAAGCGTAAGGCTGTCTCCGTCTTCTTTAAGCTCGATGGTAAATTGTTCAACAGGAGAGAGCAACTTTGCGGATGCAATATTCACGCGCATGATATCTTTGTCATAATCCGGTTCACTGTATCCAAAAGCACCGGCTTCTTCGTTTAAAACAATGACCCAATGATCAGCTTCAGGTATAGCGTATAAACGATATAGGCCTGCAGGAAGTATTCTTCCGGCAAAAGCGATCTTTTGAGAAGCTTCAAAAGTTGTGGCTGCATTGGCACCTAAACGCCAGTATTGACCATATGGAACAAGCGCTTGATCTTCAGCAGCACCAAAGATTAATCGGTCTTTTTTAAAAGGTCGATGATAGACCACTTCAATTTTCAGATCGTCTTTTTCAAAAGTCGTCACACCTTTTGGACTTTTTGGATTAATGAATGTACCGTAAACGGTATAACCAACAACTAACAGTAGGAGAATGCCTAGGGCAGCAAATACTTTTTTCATCATGTTCATGTCTTTTAGAATTAATCAAATATATAAATAATAGGGAACAACCCATTCATTCTTCTTGTCTATCTATTTTACATAATATTAATTATAATCAAAAATTGATTTTCATTAAAAATGGACAAATAGCAATTCTTTAGGGTGTTTTATATAACTAAAGCCTAAATGAATCACATTCTTTTGTCCCTGTATCGATAAGCGAAAGAATTTTCCAAACCTCACCCGTCCAAATCAAATTAAAAGCATTGTATCCACAGTGAGAAAGATTTCCTCCCAAATAAAACTTAAACGGCACCCAAACCGTTGAAAGGTTTAAATGTTGTTGGATTATAGGTTCTCCCAAGCGTTCTTCCCATGTTGGTATTTCTTTTCGTGTGGCTACTGCACGGATAAAGCTTTTAATGTTGTTTTCTTGCACCGCAACTTTCCCGTTTTTTGTTCCAGAGCGTAATAAACGGGCTTCCGGCACAAAACTATTTTGCATTCCAAGGCTATCCTTGGCATGAAAGGCCTTAAAAAAGGTTTCTATAGCCGAATACGGCGATGGGCGCTCTTGGGCATAAAAAGGCATGCAAACAACAAAAAATAGCACGCATAAAATTTGTTTCATCCCATGAATGTAATCATTCCTATTTAATTTTCAATGTTAAAAACCCTGTGAACAATCTTCCCCAATACGGAGTCGTTTTGGTCAAAAAAGCCCCTAACTTTAAGTAAAACACTAACCATGAACGACCGACCCAACGATTTACGCCGTATTCGCCCAGAGATCAAGAAAACCCAACAGTTTGAAAGCATGGGCCTGGAAGAGCGTTTCCAAAACGAGACCCTTCGCCCAATTCTAAAGCTTCAAAATCCTTTGTTTGTTGCTGTTTTTCATCAGTACATCGAAAAGCGAAAAGGCGTCTTTTACGATTTAGGCCTAGAAAAAAAGCTGGCTTATATCGAAAGTAGTTTGATCAAAGATCAAAAGTTTCGTAATTCCGTTAAGGGGATGATTATCGGACAGTTTACCGTAGAGGAATACCGCCAATACAGCGCGAATTCTTCTTCCCTAAACAAGCGGATGATGAACATGGTGATCGACCGCTTAAAAGATCAAGTGCAACTGTTTGAAACCCCACCAACTGTAGTGACAAAAGTGAGTTAGGTTTATAAAAGCGAAACCCCGTTTAAATCTGTGGTCAGCACACTGCTCATGTAATCAAAAAACGGCCGTGCCGCTTGAAAATCCTCATTGAGCTGCATCATAAAGTTGGGAGCCACCACTTCCTTGTCCGAATATTTTTTAGTAAACAGATAGGCTTTCTTTTTGATTAAGTCTATGTTGGGATCTTCTTTAGAAAAGCCTTTGGGTGCCGTTTTTACTTCATCTCCTTCCAGGCTACCCCATACCTTTTTAAAAGCGTGCGCGTCCATGAGGTCCCGAAATTCTTGGCCGTCTACCTCCATTTCTTTCCGAATGCGAAAAAGGTCTTCTTTCGCAGGGTTCCAAAAGCCTGTGGCGATAAAATTATTTCCCGGCTGTATGTGTAGATAGTATCCGCCTCTGAGGGCCGGTTTTTCCCGATGAAAAGAAATGCCAAAACTGGTTTTGTAGGGGGTTTTGTTTTTGGAAAAACGCACATCGCGGTATATGCGAAATACCTTAAAAGAATCCACCTGATCGTGGACATTCAGGTGTTCTTGTAATTCCGCTGAAAAGGCTTTTACCGTTGCCTCAAGGGTTTTAAAACGGGGTTTTTGGGGTTCAAACCATTCTCGGGTATTGTTTTTGTCCAGCTCTTTAAAAAACGAGAGGGCATCTTTTGGG
>CBFIJA010000020.1:0-26143 GCA_965662875.1 Candidatus Arcticimaribacter sp. | reverse complement strand
CAAAAGCCGCTAAACTAAAGGTCATTTTGGGCTTTTCGTAATTAGTTAACCCATCAAAATCTTCAATGCGCTTTGAAATTTGGTCTGTCTCTACTGCTCCTTCTAAAAGTAAGATTAAAGCCTCTCCTAGACGCGTATCGGGCTGTGAAGAAATAAAGAAAGGGACATCAATTATGGACGAAAGCTTACTTTCAATGACTTCCGGAATTAATTTAACCCCTCCAGAATTTATAACATTATCAATTCTTCCGCGTAAATAAAATTCTCTCTCAGAAATTAAGTCAACCAAATCATTTGTTTGTATGGGCGTTTTAGATAGATAGGGAGCCACTATCGAAAGGCATTCATTATCGTCTTGTGCGACTGTAATTCCCGGCAATACGGTAAAGACATCAACTCCATCTTGAATTTTTCTTGCTGCTATATGGGTTAAGGTTTCAGTCATCCCATAGGTTTCGTATGCCCCATTATGGCTTTCTTCAACACTTCTTCGCAAATCTGAGGGCATCGGAGCGCCTCCGATGATCAGTGTTTTTACACGATGCAATTCATTAAATGACTGTTGAACTTGAAGCGGAACCATTGCTACAAAATCATAGCCCTTATGGGTAGCGCATAAGACATTTCCTTCTGGGGGAAATAAATCCAATGAAAGACCTAATATCATTGCACGAACCAACATCATCTTTCCAGCAATGAAGTCTGTATTCAAACAGTGCAATGCTGTATCACCGACTTTTACGCCAAAGAAATCACCTGTTGCTAGAGCGGAATGAACCATGGCTTGCTTTTGAAAAACCATTTGTTTTGGTGCTCCGGTTGAGCCAGAAGATTTCAACACAATTTCGGGTGAAGGGTGAATCCAATCCAATAAAAAATCTCCTATCCCCTTTTCGTGTGGGGTTCCTTCTTTAACAAAAGAATAAGCGATTTCAAATAAATCCTCGAAAGCGTAATGAACACCATTTAGTTCAAAACGATTGTGAATGTTTTTATAGGTTGGGTTATTGATCATCTGTTCGCGTCATTAGTTTTTCTTTCCAATTTTTCCATCCGTATTTTTTACTTAAAAAGTAAAGACTCAAGGGAAAAACGATCCCCAAAAAAACAATTAATTCATTGCCCAGAGTAGGTGAAGATATGTCTTTAAAAATAGATTCGGTTTGAAAGGCTGTCCAATCCGCAGTCACCAATAATGCAGTGATAAGATTATTTGAAATATGCATCCCTAGAGGGATTTCAATGCCTTCATCCATCAATGCAATGATGCCAAAGAAAAAACCCGTTCCAATGTAGTAAGCCAGCAAACCGGTTCCTAACTTATCAATTTCAGGATTGGCCAGGTGTAGGCTTCCAAAAATCACAGAGGTTAATACCAAAGCCCCAAATCGGCTTTTCGTAAGGGTAGCAAAACCTTGCATCAAATACCCCCTAAAAAGCAACTCTTCCAAACCCGATTGGAAGGGTACTAATAGCAATGAAATAACAAACATTATAAGAAAGGGGCGCCATTGAAAGCTGAATAGATAATCCTGTGGGGAAAGGCTATAATCGATTGCAAATATTAAAAGCGTTATCAAGGTCCAAAAGCCGAAAGCAAAAATCATTTTTCGAAAGTCAATCTTGGGCCGCGCAGTTACGATTTGGGTCAAAGTTTGTCCGTGTAACTTGTCTATGACAAAAAGAAAGCCGAAAAAAGCAACAAAAAAGGGAAACAAGTATAAAAAAAGAACCAAGTTAGAATCCAAATGGGCAAAAAGATCTGCATGGCTACTTCCCGCTTCTATAGTATGAGGAAGAAAAAAAAACATGGGGAATTGCCCTAAAAAACTAAAAAGAATAACAATCACTGATCCGAGAAGATACCAGGAAAAAGATTTTTTTTGGGGGCTAAAATCTTCTAAAAATCGATTCATAAGTGAAATTGCCAGTCTTTTGAATTATCATACCCAAGATAGCCATTTTTTACGGTTAAAGGACTCGGGAAATTATTAAGATATAAACTGCCCGTACCCAAGCCTTGAGGCCCTTTGAAATGCTGTGTAGCGGTCCATTGAGAAATGGCATTTAACCCAACATTGCTCTCCAATGCACTGGTTACCCAAGAGTCTATACCCCGTTCGTCTGCAAGAAGCTTCCACTCTTTTGCGCCACGAAACCCGCCAATAAAACTTGGCTTTAATATGATGTATTGCGGTAAAATATCATCCAGTAATGCTGCTTTTTCTTCTGAAGAAAAAACACCTATCAATTCTTCGTCCAATGCAATGGGCAATGGACTTTTGGCACACAGTTCACGCATTATTTCCCACTGTCCTGCTTTTATAGGTTGCTCTATTGAATGAAGATCATACGTTGCTAAACGGGTTAACTTTTCTAGGGCATCTCCTTCAAAGGCTCCGTTAGCATCCACGCGAAGTACGATCTCTTTTGATGAAAAACGCGAACGAATTCGCTCTAGCAAACTGCATTCTTTTTCAAAATCAATTGCGCCAACCTTCATTTTTATACAATCAAAACCCTGAGCAAGTTTGTCCTCAATTTGAGTCAACATAAAATCTTCATCCCCCATCCATATCAATCCATTGATAGGAAGCTCTGTTTTGTGTGCTGTAAATGAAGACGGGTAAAGGAGAAAAGGATTGTTGGCCTTTAGAGAAATAAAGGCCATTTCTACCCCCATTTGAATGGAAGGAAATTCTGTTAACTGCTTGTACAACGCTTCTTCTCCTAAATGTATATTTTTAGTTACCCAAGCGAGGGTTTCTTCATAATCCAATCGGTCGTCACAACTTAAGCCACGCAATAAACCGCATTCCCCTATCCCAATTTTCCCGTCCTCTTCTATAATCAAAAACCATGTTTCCTTCTGACGAAGAACACCCCGAGAGGTGCCACTGGGCTGCTTAAAATCTAGAATGTATTTTAGATACCGTGCTTTCATAGTGCAAAATAGAGAATTCCCGCACCTACAAGAATTGCATAACCGAAGGTACTGAGGGCGACAACCTTTAATTCAGGATCAAAGTCTGCTGGATTTTGTATAAAATTCACTCGCTTTAAATGAAAACTCAACGGAAAGAACAAAGGTAAGAATAGCCATGCTCCTTTGGCAAAGACGAAAGCAAAAACAAGGCTACACCCTAATGCGACAACAAATAAACTGTAATGATACTGTTTGGATTTTGAAAACCCTAAGTGAACGGCCAACGTCTTTTTTTGGGACAAACGATCCGATTGTGCATCGCGCATATTATTTAAATTCAATACGGCAACACTCAAACAACCAATTGCAATAGAAGGCAATATCAATTCTGATGACATGCTTTGTGTTTGCAAATAATGAGAGCCTAAAACGCTTACAAATCCAAAAAAGACAAAGACAAAAACATCGCCAAGCGCAAAATAGCCATAAGCATTATCGCCTACTGTATATTTAATCGCAGCAATAATTGCTGCAGCTCCAAGAAGAATAAAAAAGAACAGCTTGAACATTTGATCGTAAGAAAATGATCTGAATATTAAGATTAAAGCGAGCGAAGCAGCAATTATAACATTCACTATTATTCCCTTCTTCAATGCATTACGCGTCAATAAACCTTGTTGTAAAACTCTTGAAGGACCAATTCGTTGATCATTGTCGGTCCCCTTTACTCCGTCGCCATAATCGTTTGCAAAATTTGACAGTATTTGTAAACTTATGGTCGTTGCAAGCGCAAGTACAAAGATCATTGCATCAAAATAACCTTCATAGAAAGCATAGGCGTTGCCCAGGATAATTCCGGCTACAGAAAGCGGTAATGTTCTAAGGCGTGCAGCTGAAAGCCAGATCTGAATTTTACTCACGATCAATTAATATCCGTTCATTCTCTTTATAAATGGTTACCCATACATCAGAAAATCCCAATTTGATTAACTCTTCTCTAAAAACTTCCGCCTCTTCCTCTGTGGCAAAATTTCCAAGGGAATAAGCATAAAAATCATTGATGGCATGGGCTCTAAAATTCACAAATTGATCTGAAAACAGAGTCAAACGCTCATTGCTACTTGCCATTAACTGAACCGTATAAACATTTTGTGAACGCAATACAGATTGCAAATCTGTTCCTTTGGCCTTAAATAAAGCATTCTCTCTTCGTAAAGCTTCTAGTTCTATAGATTGATTTGTATCGCTTTGAATCGCTTCGGTAGCCACCTGCTCTGATGGACGAAAAGCGATGTACACTATTGCTGTAATAAGCAATACCAACACCCCATAAAAGCCTAGCACATAAAATCGCTTGTTGGCTAAATTCTTTTTATTCCCTTCGTGCAATTGACGAAAAAAATCAGCTGATTTTTTTTCGTATCCTACTTCGTTATAAAGTTCCGCTAATTTGTCTTCATCAATGAAAGGCATCTTTACGGAAATTTAGGATATTGTTTGAAATTAGGATCGCGTTTTTCCAGAAACGCTTGTTTTCCTTCTTGGGCTTCGTCCATAAGGTAATACATCAAAGTTGCATCGCCTGCCAATTGCATCAAACCGTGTTGACCGTCTAATTCTGCATTCAAGCAACGCTTGACCATACGCAAGGCCAAAGGACTTCTTTTTTGCATAATGCTGCACCACTCTAAAACAGTGGTTTCGAGTTGGTCTAAAGGAACTACTTTGTTTACCATACCCATATCTTCCGCTTCTTTAGCAGAATATTGTTGACATAAAAACCAGATTTCACGTGCTTTCTTTTGACCAACATGGCGTGCCAAATAAGAAGATCCAAAACCACCATCAAAGCTTCCAACTTTTGGTCCAGTTTGTCCAAATATTGCATTTTCACTCGCAATGGTCATGTCGCAAACTACATGCAATACGTGTCCACCGCCTATGGCATATCCATTAACCATAGCAATTACAGGCTTAGGGATTTCACGGATTTTTTTATGCAAATCCAAGACGTTCAAACGGGGCACACCGTCTTCACCGACATAGCCCCCTACACCTTTTACATTTTGGTCGCCTCCACTACAAAAGGCCTTTTCCCCAGCTCCCGTAAAAACTACGATGTCAATGTCATTTCGCTCACGGCAAATGTCCATGGCTTCGAGCATTTGGTTGTTTGTTTCTGGTCGGAAAGCATTGTATACCTGTGGACGATTAATTGTAATCTTTGCCACACCCTGATAAAATTCAAATAAAATATCAGAATATTCTTTTATTGATTCCCATTTCACTGTACTCATATCATTTTTCTTTTTTTGGGTTTGTATTCATGTTACGAAAGTAATTCAAAACTACTGCATCGTTTTCAATTCTAGGTGTAAAAATCTCTAAAAGTTTTGGCCGATTAGATGGGCGATAAAACCCCGATAAAGCGCGTTTTAGCCCCCAAGAAGTATGGGCACTTCTATAGGCTAAACCATGGTCTTTACAGAGTTGTTTGGCGGATCTGTGATGAACCGTTTCAAAGTAACGATCGTAATCTGGCGTGTCCTTTTCTCCAGGAAGTATTCTAAAGATTCCGCCTCCACTATTGTTGATTAAAATGATTCTAAAATCTTTCCTTAGATAAGTATTCCATAAACCGTTTGCATCGTAAAAAAAACTCAGATCCCCGGTAATTAATAAAGTAGGTAAGTTTCTTTTCCACGCTGCACCGACTGCAGTTGCTGTACTGCCATCAATACCACTGGTTCCTCTATTGCAATACACTTCTAGATTTTCAGGGATTTGAAACAACTGTGCATAACGTATCGTTGAGCTATTGGCCAATTGCAATTGTCCTTTTTTTGGGAGTCGTTCAAAAATTATCTTAAAAGCCTTTAGATCGGAAAAAGAAATCTTTTGTAAATAGTTTATCCCCAACAATCGATGCTGAGTATAGCGACTGAATCCTATTTGATGATAATCACTTTGAACATACTCCTGCTTCTGTTTTAACAAAGCTGTGAAAAAATAATTGGGAGAGCAGCAAATAAAATCTGAAAGAACGTAATAAGTATCGTATGCTTTCTTGCTATCGATGTGCCAATGTGCTTTTGGGGGGTGATTTCTTAAAAAGGCTTTGATTTTTTTTGACACCACCATACCACCAAAAGTCACCAACAACTCGGGCTGCAATTCGGCCAATAATTCTTCATACGACTCTATGGGTGCGATAAGTGAATCGATGGCATCTATACAATGTTGGTGCTTGATGTTGGATGTTTTTTCGATCAAAAATAAAACCGATGGATCGTCAGCTAAATGTGCGATGATTTCTTTACTCAGCACATCTGGGGGCAGTACTCCCACCAAGACTAATTTTCGTTTTGTTTTCTGCCATTGACCTAAAAAAGGTGCTAGCTCTGGAATTTTGATTTCAGTTTTATCCTGAGGAAAAGAATGCAATGCTATTGCATTCTGGGTAGTTCCATAAAGGGGTTCTTCCAAGGGAACATTTAGGTGCACAGGGCCTTTGTTGTTTAGAGCAGTATTGAGAACCCGATGAATTTGACTCTCATTATTCTTTTGTATTTCTTTTTGCTTAGACGCTATTTCTTTAGCAGAAGCAGAGACCGTCAGAAGGCTTTGCTTGGGCGATTCCAACAGTGTTGCTGTCGCATGGCTCACGTCTGGAACAAGGTAAGCTGCAGCTTCTAAATGCGGTTCAAACACTTCGATTTGTCGTATCGTTTGCCCGTCTCCAATATCGATTCGATGGGGTAATCTATCGGCTGAGATTATCACTAAGGGTACATCACTATAAAAAGCTTCTGCTACGGCAGGGTAATAATTCAACAATGCAGAACCGGATGTACAAACCAGGGCTACAGGTTTGTGTCCTTGCTGCGCTAAGCCCAATGCAAAAAAAGCTGCAGCACGTTCGTCTACGATACTAAAAGTTTCAAAAAAGGGGTGAGAAATAAATCCTTTTGTCAGGGGTGCATTTCTTGATCCAGGTGAAATGACAATTTGTTGAATTCCCTTTTCTTCGCATAGGCGTACCACAGTTTGGGCCAACGGAATTTCAGGATATACTCTGGGTGCAGTCGGGTACTTTTGCATAGCATCGCAAAAATACAAAACCCAATGAAGCTAGGACACTATTCCCTAAAATAAAAGTGATATTCCCATGGTTTGCGCTTTGCGTTGGGTTTCCAGATATTCTTTTTCAGGGTCACTGTCAAGCGTAATACCAGCACCGACATAGACAGTATATCCCTGCGCTGTTTTTTTGGCACAACGAAGATTTACAAATAAATCTGCTTTATTCTTGCTAGAAAAGGGACCCAAAAATCCAGTATAATACTCTCGATCGTGAAGTTCATTTTTTAGGATAAAATCCAATGCCGACTTTTTAGGAAGCCCGCCTACAGCAGGGGTTGGATGCAAGGCATTTACAGCGGTTTTAAGCTCCAATCCATTGGAAGGTAAAGTAATTTGAGTACGCAGGTGATACAAAGCCCCAGCTCGAAGATTTTCGGTTACTCCAATGTCTGGTGTTAGGGCTGGAAAAGCGCGGTTTAAATCGGCAACAATACTCTTTGTTACTAGATTTTGTTCGTGCAATTCTTTTGCTGTCCATCTCGGCTCTTCAGCTGTATAAGGCAATGTACCTGCCAAGGACATCGTTTTGAGATGTTTAGAATCTAATGAAACAAAGCGTTCTGGTGTAGCTCCTACCCATTCGCCTACTTTTGGATGATGCCAACAGTAGACGAAGGCATTGGGATACATTTTTACCAATTGGTCAAAAACAGATACTGCTGATTTTTTACTTTCGATGCATAAAGATCTTGAAAGCACTACCTTCTCTAAATCCCCTTTTTTAATGTCTTTTTTAGCTCGTAAAATTGACGCCTTAAAATGGTGTTTCTCTTCCTCATTGTCGGGAAGCGTTACCGATGCATTGGAAATCGTACTTTCCTTATCTTTTATTGGGAAAGTATAAATGTTATCTGCTGAAATAAAAACATTTTCTCCTCCAAAAAAAGGAGCCAATACAAATCCTTTTTCATCAAAGTCATGTGTTGAATTCACTGCTGGGTTATTTTGAAGATACAGGATTATTTCATCCGACTTCGGCATTCGAAAAACCGCATAGGGCTTTTCTTCATTTTCTAGTTCCTCCAAGCGCATAGCTTATTTTTTTGGCAGACTCAAAGTTGTTAATTTTATCAAAGACACCAATTTGTCGTGGTCATCGGTAACCTTGATGTCCCAAATTTGGGTTGTACGTCCCAAATGAATGGCTTCTGCACGTGCATACACATGACCCGATTTAACCGAACGCAAATGATTTCCTGACATTTCTATCCCCCTAATCTGAACATTTTGAGACTTAGCAAATACAACTGAGGCAACACTCCCTACTGTTTCTGCCAAAGCAAATGTTGCCCCGCCATGAAGTATACCGTCTGGCTGATATACCCTTTCATTAACTGGCATTTTGGCAATCAAGTGGTCATCCTCCAAAACAGTAAACTCGATATTGAGTGTTTCCAGTAATGTGTTTTTCTGAGATTGGTTTAACAGAATCAATTTATCTGCATTGTTCATCCTTTTTTTAACAAATTTATGAAATTATACAGGGGAATTGAGCATTAATATTTAGGATTTAAATTCTTAGACATTACGGATTTAAAAATTTAATTGTATATTTAAATACCTCTATTTTAATACACCTGCTTATGAAACATTTTATCTATCTATTATGGTTAACACCCTTATTTTCTTTTGGACAGCTCAATTTCGATTCCTGGGAAAAAAAAAGAGATCATGACGAATTTGGTGATCGAAACGGGAAATACAGATTCGAGATTTTTGGCTTAGGCCAGTTTTCTAGCTCTGCTACTACTTATTCCGATTTGGTAGCAAAACTTATAAACGTTGAAGGCGCCTTTATAATTCTCTTATACGAATACCGACATAACCTAGCTTTTGCTGGTCATGGCAATAAACAAGGAGAAATTAAAGTAAAACTTCCCGATGGAAGGAAAAAAGCATTCATTGCGTCAACATTTGAAAACGGTGGAATTTATTTCCCCTCAAACAGTGCGTTCACAAAATTCCTCAATGAAAGCAATGGAGAAATGATCAAAGTATCGATTCACGAGCTCGATTTTGGGATTGGAACAAAACACTATCGTTTTCGGATAAAAACACCAGATTATTTTTAAGTAAACTCCTCTTTATTTTCTGAGTGTAGAATTTATTAAACATCTGGTAGGTTTGAAGTAATAACTGGTAGTCAAAGCAAAGTAGGTAAGTTGTAAATTTAGTTAACCTTAAATCTTACTTAATATGAGAAATTTTCTTTTACTACTTACTGCCGTATTCTTTATGAATTGCTCGGCTAGTTCCGATGAACTTATTTTGACATTAAATTAGATCCTGTATCTATTGATAACAATATTCAAACGGAAGATTTTTCTTCTGTAAATGACAACAACGAAAATGATGTAACCCAACACGAAACAGTTGAAGAGACCAGAGACGATTTAAACGATGACCAAAGTACTGAAGAAGATACTTCATCCGAAAATGAAAACAATGACAATGATATATCGCAACACGAAGAAAGTAGTTCAGAAAATACTTCATCCGTTAACAAAAGTGCAATTTGAGTTTTTTCAGACCGATAACGAAACTGAGCTATATACTTTAATTTTAAACGAAGAAGAACAAGCTATTTTCCTCAAAGCCATTAATTGCCTTATAAAATAATGTAATTCTCTATCTACTATTACTTTCACTTTATTGCGTAAAGAAAAGTTATAAGAGGAGTTTAAAATAAACGCTAAATAAAAAAAGCACGACAGATGTCGTGCTTTTTAAATGGTAGTAATAAAGGATTACTTAACTTCCTCAAAGTCGACATCTTGCACATCGTCTTCTCCACCTTCAGAAGCTGCACCACCAGCAGCACTAGGATCTGGAGCAGCTTGCCCTCCAGCACCTTCTGCTTGTGCTTTATACATTTCTTCTGAAGCGTTTTTCCAAGCTTCATTGATTTTCTCCAAAGCAGGATCAATTACCGCTAGATCTTTAGTCTCAAAAGCCTTCTTTAACTCTTCTAGAGCCGCTTCAATCGGCTGTTTCTTGTCTGCAGATAATTTGTCTCCAAATTCTTTCAATTGGCTTTCCGTTTGGAAAATCATTTGATCCGCACTGTTGAGTTTATCGACTTGTTCTTTCGCTTTTTTGTCCGCTTCTGCATTGGCTTCGGCTTCTTGCTTCATTTTTTCGATTTCCTCCTCGGTCAATCCTGAAGAAGCTTCGATACGAATGTCCTGAGACTTACCGGTTGCTTTGTCTGCAGCGGTTACTTTAATGATACCGTTGGCATCAATATCAAAAGTAACTTCAATTTGAGGTGTACCTCTTGGGGCGGGTGGAATTCCATCTAGATGGAAACGTCCTATGGTTTTGTTATCCGCTGCCATAGAGCGCTCTCCCTGTAAGACATGAATTTCTACAGAAGGCTGATTGTCAGCTGCAGTAGAAAATACTTGAGATTTTTTTGTTGGAATGGTTGTATTGGCATCAATCAATTTAGTCATTACACTTCCCATGGTTTCAATTCCTAAGGACAGTGGCGTAACGTCTAAAAGAAGAACGTCTTTTACATCCCCTGTCAATACCCCACCTTGAATGGCTGCACCAACGGCAACAACTTCGTCTGGATTTACTCCTTTTGATGGTTTTTTACCAAAGAATTTTTCAACTTCTTCTTGTATGATTGGAATACGTGTAGATCCTCCTACCAGAATGATTTCATCAATTTCTGAAGTAGATAATCCCGCATCGTCTAAGGCTTTTTTAACCGGTGCCATTGAACGCTTTACTAAATCGTCAGACAACTGCTCAAATTTAGAACGTGTTAGCGTTGTTACCAAGTGTTTTGGTCCAGAGGCAGTAGCAGTTACGTAAGGCAAGTTGATTTCTGTTTGTGAAGAAGAACTCAACTCAATTTTGGCTTTTTCTGCTGCTTCTTTTAAACGTTGAAGTGCCATTGGATCTTCACGAAGATCCATGCCCTCAGCTTCTTTAAACTGATTTGCCATCCAATCGATTAGCACTTGATCAAAATCATCCCCGCCTAAATGAGTGTCTCCATTTGTAGAGAGTACTTCAAAGATTCCGTCTCCCAATTCTAGGATAGAAATATCAAAGGTCCCTCCTCCAAGATCATAAACGGCAATTTTTCGGTCTGCACCTCCTTTATCTAATCCGTACGCTAGCGCTGCTGCAGTAGGTTCGTTGATGATTCGCTGTACTTTAAGTCCAGCAATCTCTCCTGCTTCTTTTGTTGCTTGACGTTGGGCATCGTTAAAATAAGCCGGTACTGTAATTACAGCCTCTGTTACATCTTGTCCCAAATAATCTTCGGCAGTCTTCTTCATCTTTTGAAGGGTCATCGCTGAAAGCTCTTGAGGGGTATACAAACGACCGTCTATGTCTACTCGAGGAGTATCATTGTCTCCTTTTACTACTTTGTAGGCTACGGTAGAAGCCTCTTTAGAAGATTCAGAAAATTTGTTTCCCATAAAACGCTTTACAGAGGCGATGGTTTTTGTTGGGTTGGTCACTGCTTGTCTTTTTGCAGGATCACCCACTTTAATTTCTCCTCCTTCTACAAATGCGATAACAGAAGGGGTTGTACGCTTTCCTTCCGCATTGGGAATAACAACAGGCTCGCTTCCCTCCATTACGGAAACACAAGAATTCGTAGTTCCTAAATCAATACCGATTATTTTACTCATTGTAATATTTTTTGTTTTGTTGTGTATAAGACAATCACTATGCCATTTACGATTTCATGACAGGCTGTCATCTTTGTCCTTAATTTCCTCAAAAATTGTCTGAATTACTCATGAAAACTGTATTTTAGAGCGTTAAAACAATGTCAATGTCAACGGCTAAAAAATCTTACAGTAGAATTACAACACACACCCTTGCAGAGATGAAGCAAAACGGGGAAAAAATTTCCATGCTGACCGCATATGATTTTACCCTTGCGGGTTTGGTCGATCAAGCGGGTACCGACGTTATCCTTGTTGGAGATTCCGCCTCAAATGTCATTGCGGGTCATGAAACTACTTTGCCCATCACTTTAGACGAGATGATTTATCACGCCAGCTCTGTAATCCGAGCAGTAAAACGCGCCTTGGTTGTTGTTGATTTACCCTTTGGTACCTATCAAGCTGACTCTAAAGAAGCCCTCAGATCTGCCATAAAAATCATGAAAGCTTCTGGTGCACATGCTGTAAAACTTGAGGGTGGGAATGAGGAAAGACAGTCCATTGAGCGTATTTTGCAAGCTGGAATCCCTGTGATGGGACATTTGGGCCTTACACCACAATCCATTTATAAATTTGGAACCTACACCGTTCGGGCGAAAGAAGAAGCAGAAGCAAAAAAACTTTTGGAAGATGCAAAAATGCTTGAAGAAGTAGGATGTTTTGCTATAGTTTTGGAAAAAATTCCAGCGCATTTAGCTGAGCGCGTAGCAAAAGAACTCACCATTCCTGTTATAGGTATTGGTGCGGGAAGTGGTGTTGACGGTCAAGTTTTGGTATTGCACGATATGCTGGGTATGAGTAAAGAATTTAGTCCCCGTTTTTTGCGTCGTTATGCTGACTTACACACCGTCATTACAGAAGCGGTAAGCCAATACAGTACAGACGTAAAGGCAAAAGATTTTCCTAACGATAAAGAGCAGTATTAAACCACTTTCCGTCCTTTACGAAGACAACCATCTTTTGGTGGTCAATAAACCAGCCGGTCAATTGGTTCAGGGCGATCATACCGGTGACACCCCTTTGATTGATCTTGCCAAAGCCTACATAAAAGAAAAACACAAAAAACCTGGAGCAGTATTCCTCGGTCTAGTGCATCGCTTAGATCGTCCTACTAGTGGGGTGCTTGTAATGGCCAGAACTTCTAAAGCCCTAACCCGATTAAACCAACAATTCAAGGATCGAAAAACAGAAAAAATATACCGCACCCTTGTGGAAGGAAAACCCAAACCCCAGCAACAACGCTTGGAAAATTGGTTGGTTCGAAATTCAAAGCAAAATAAATCTTACGCCTATTCTAAAGAAGTTCCTGAAAGTAAAAAAGCCATCCTAACCTATACAACAAAAGTAGAATTGGATCGTTATTCAGGACTGGAAATTCACTTGGAAACAGGCAGGCACCATCAAATAAGAACACAATTATCGGCAATAGGACACCCCATAAAAGGAGACTTAAAATACAATGCAAAACGCAGCAACAAAGAAGGCAATATCGCTTTACATGCCTACAAGCTTAGTTTTTATCACCCCGTAAAAAAAGAAAAAATGAGTTTCTGTGCGCCGCTACCTAAAGAAAATTTGTGGGTGCTTTTTCCCGACGATTGAGTTTTTTAGCCTTTCGCTTTATGATTTCAGCTATGGGTTTGTTTTCAATCTTACTTTCCAACCACGACAATACGTCCAAATATAAAAATGCACGCCGTTCATAAGGGTCATTTTCATAAGGAAGCATTTCTGCATGCAATTGCTTAAAGTTTTCTTTAAGTTCGTGGGGATAGATACTGCCCAATTTCCGAACAAATCGAATCATGAGTTTTTGCACTTCATGCAGATCGTTCATTTTAAGCAAAAATTTATACGTTTCCCTTAAATGCTTATCGATGTGATAATCGATTCCTGCTTCGTAATGTGCAAATAAATTAAGAACTCGAGTAAAACAAAGTAAATCTTCTCGCATTTTCAACTCTTTGTTGTCTATAATTCGTTTGAGGTAAAAAATGGATTTTTCATACGCTTCACATCCAAAATAGAGACACGCAATTTTGTAATACAACACCATGACATGATGTGCGTCTATTTGATTTTTATACCGGTCTATTTTCTCTAAAATCTGATCCACAATAATCAATCCTTCTATGAACTCACCTTCCAAAAAGTAAAGATTCAAGCGGTTGTTATAGAAATATAAAAAGCTTAAGGCTTTCAAATTATCATTGTTTGGAAAATGTTTAGAATGTATGGTCTCGTGTAACTTAAAAAGAGTTTTCTTAAACTTTTTTGGATCTTTAATTAGGGTAAGGGTTTCCATCAAATAATTGTTCCCCTTCAGATAAAATACAGGATGAGAAGCGATCATCTCAGGGAATTCATCAAAAAGAGAGACCCAGCGAAGGGCATATTTATATGCCGATAAGAAATCTTGAGTCAAAAAACTATACCATACATAGGCTTTATAGTACCACAAACGTTCTCGAAAACCCAATTGTTCTATTTCTACATTGGGAAGGCGTTCAAAGAAAAACTTCGTTATATCTCTAAATTCCTCGTCGCTTTTCGCATAGCCAGCTTTGATTAGTTTTTCATACAATTGTAAAGAAAGATTCGACAGTTGACTGCAAAGTTCATTCTGCGCACTAATGTCTGCAGCATCCTGAATAAGCTGCTCAGTACGATTCGTCATACTACGGGTAATGTACTGAGATTCAATTAATTTTTCGAACTCTACAATGGTGAACGCTGCGTATTTTTCTTCGAATTTTAGCGCCATTGTTTTGGTTTTATCCAATATTTTTAAACTTTGACGATACAATCCCTTTTGATACAAAAGCGTAGCAAAATCCAATTGCTCTCGCAGTATCATCTTTGGGTTATGGTTGGCGGGACTAAGCCTTAAACTGACTAAAATTTGACGATAAAGGTGCGCTTTTAAATTGGATAACTGTTGTTTGGTTACAAAACCCTTTTTTATGATATAACGCTCGTCGTATTGATTCATTTTATCCAACAAATCAAATAGCATTAGGAACTTTGAGCCCTGATTTGCCTCTACCCTACCAGCAAATAGTTTAAATTGACGTTTTTCAGATTTTGACAAAGATTTTATCAAAACAAATAAATTTTCTTTTTGATCGGTAGTCATGGGCTAATAATATGACATAAAACTATGTATTTTAATGCGTTATTCAAAACAAAGTACCGATAGAAGTCGTAATAAATTTTGAGCATTTATCCAGAAAAATCATACAGAAATGCTATTTTCGTAAGGTAAACAAACACCTATGTCCAAGGAACACGTTAAAATTTTCGATACAACTCTAAGAGACGGCGAACAAGTCCCCGGTTGTAAGCTTGCCACGGAAAAAAAATTGGTCATCGCGGAACGCTTAGATCAATTGGGTGTAGACATCATTGAAGCGGGTTTTCCCATATCAAGTCCTGGCGACTTTGCCTCCGTTGAAGAAATTTCTAAACTGGTCAAAAATGCAACTGTATGCGGACTTACTCGAGCGGTAAAAAAAGACATAGAAGTTGCTGCAGATGCTTTAAAGCATGCTAAAACTCCAAGAATACATACCGGAATTGGCACCTCAGATTCACATATAAAATATAAATTCAATGCCAGCCGTGAGGAAATCATTGAACGCGCTGTTGCAGCCGTAAGCTATGCGAAATCTTTTGTTGAGGATGTTGAATTTTATGCAGAAGATGCTGGAAGAACGGACAATGAATTTTTAGCCCGTGTCTGTGAAGCTGTTGTCAAAGCAGGAGCAACGGTTCTAAATATCCCTGACACTACGGGCTACTGCCTTCCTGAAGAATACGGAGCCAAAATAAAATACTTAAAAGAAAACGTAACTGGCATAGAAAAAGCCACGCTTTCCTGTCATTGCCACAATGATTTAGGTTTAGCTACTGCAAATTCTATCGCTGGTGTTATTAATGGTGCTCGACAAATCGAGTGTACAATAAATGGGATTGGAGAACGTGCAGGAAATACTTCATTAGAAGAAGTTGTAATGATAATGCGCCAACACCCTAACCTAAATTTAGACACCAATGTCAATTCAAAACTTTTATACAGTACAAGTCAATTGGTTTCAGACAGTATGGGCATGATGGTTCAACCCAATAAAGCGGTTGTAGGTGCCAATGCTTTTGCGCACAGTTCTGGCATTCATCAAGACGGTGTTATAAAAAATAGAGAAACATACGAAATTATGGATCCGCATGATGTAGGTGTAACGGAGTCTGCTATTGTCCTAACTGCAAGAAGCGGTCGTGCTGCCCTAGCCTACCGCGCAAAAAATGTAGGTTTCGAATTAGATAAAGTTCAACTTGATAAAGTATATCAAGAGTTTTTAAAGCTTGCCGATATCAAAAAAGAAATCAGCGATGATGATATTCCAAAAATCGTTGCCGCTGCAAAAATTTAAATCCATTTATATCCTTCACAATGAAGAAGACACTTTTTGACAAGGTTTGGGATTCGCATGTAGTTCAACATGTAGAGGACGGTCCAGACATTTTATTCATCGACCGCCATATGGTCCACGAAGTAACCAGTCCTGTGGCATTTTTAGGCCTAAAAAATAGAAATATTCCGGTATTGTACCCTGAACGTACTTTTGCAACGGCAGACCACAATACCCCTACCATCAACCAACATTTACCTGTAGAAGATCCACTTTCTGCCAACCAATTAAAAGCCTTGGAAGAGAATGCAAATGCACATGGTATATCGTATTGGGGATTGGGTCACGAAAAAAATGGTATTGTTCACGTTGTAGGCCCAGAATACGGTATTACTCAACCTGGGGCAACCATTGTGTGTGGCGACTCTCATACTTCTACTCACGGAGCATTTGGTGCCATCGCTTTCGGAATTGGAACTTCGGAGGTCGAAATGGTACTCTCCACGCAATGTATTATGCAACCCAAACCCAAAAGCATGCGTATAAACATCAATGGAGCATTGGGGAAAGGAGTAACACCAAAGGACGCTGCACTTTATATCATTTCAAGGTTAACGACATCAGGTGCAACAGGCTACTTTGTAGAATATGCCGGAGACGTCTTTAAAAATATGACCATGGAAGGGCGGATGACTGTTTGTAATCTTTCTATTGAAATGGGTGCCCGAGGCGGAATGATTGCCCCGGATGAGAAAACCTTTGATTATATTCAAGGAAGAGAATTCACCCCTAAAGGTGAAGCTTGGGATAAAGCCAAAACCTATTGGGATACCCTACACACAGACGAAGGTGCTAGCTTTGATAAAGAATACCACTTTGACGCTAGTGAAATAGAACCCATGATCACCTATGGAACTAATCCTGGAATGGGAATGGGGATTACCAAAGAAATTCCCACAGCAGAAGCAACAGAAGGCGGCGCTGCTACTTACCAAAAATCCCTGAATTACATGGGATACAATGAAGGTGATGACATGATTGGAAAACCCATTGATTTTGTCTTTTTAGGCAGTTGTACCAATGGACGAATTGAAGATTTTCGTGCTTTTGCAGAAATCATAAAAGGACGTAAAAAAGCAGATCATGTTACAGCATGGTTGGTCCCGGGTTCGCATAAAGTGTTAAATGCAATCAAAGAAGAAGGTATATTAGATCAATTGCATGCTGCTGGCTTTGAACTTAGAGAGCCTGGATGTTCTGCATGTTTGGCAATGAATGACGATAAAATTCCCGCAGGAAAATACGCCGTAAGTACCTCTAACCGAAACTTTGAAGGCCGCCAAGGCCCAGGGTCTCGTACCTTATTGGCTAGTCCAATCGTTGCAGCAGCAGCGGCAGTTACCGGAAAAGTTACCGATCCAAGAACCTTACTCTAATCATTATGGCATACGATAAATTTACAGTACTCAATAGCACAGCTGTTCCACTTCCCATTGAAAATGTGGATACAGATCAAATCATTCCCGCACGTTTTTTAAAAGCAACGGAAAGAAAAGGGTTTGGTGATAATCTTTTTCGAGATTGGAGATACAATCAAGACGATACACCCAAGACTGATTTTGTCCTCAATAACCCAAAATACAGTGGTAAAATTTTAATTGGGGGAAAAAACTTTGGGTCAGGGTCATCCAGAGAACATGCTGCTTGGGCGGTCTATGATTACGGTTTTCGTTGCGTAGTATCTAGCTTTTTTGCGGATATTTTTAAAAATAACTGTTTGAATATTGGGGTTTTACCCGTTCAAGTTTCTCCAGAATTTTTGGCAGAAATTTTTGCTGAAATTGAAAAAGACCCTGCAACTGAATTGATTGTAGATCTTCCTAAACAAAGCATTACATTGAGCAGTACAGGATCTTCGGAATCCTTTGACATCAATTCATACAAAAAAGGAAACATGAGCAACGGTTTCGATGACATTGATTATCTCTTGAACATCAAAGAGAACATCAAAACCTTTGCTGCTAATACTCCGCTATAAGCTATAATTTTGAGCGCCAAGAAATACCGCAAGATCGAAATCATGGACACCACCCTTCGGGATGGAGAGCAAACCTCTGGGGTATCTTTTTCAGCTTCAGAAAAATTGACCTTAGCAAAATTATTATTGCAAGAGCTAAACGTAGACAGAATTGAAATTGCTTCTGCTCGAGTCTCTGAAGGAGAATTTGACGCTGTAAAACGAATTACACAATGGGCTGCTGAAAATCAATTGTTATCTAAAATTGAAATTCTCACGTTTGTTGATAAAGGCATTTCACTTGATTGGATGAGAGCTGCAGGGGCACAAGTTCAAAACCTTTTAACCAAGGGGTCCTTAAATCATTTAAAATACCAGCTGAAAAAAAGCCCAGAAGAACATTTTTCTGACATTGCTAAAACCATTTCACTGGCGCTGGATAAAGGAATTGATACCAATGTTTATTTGGAAGATTGGAGTAATGGTATGCGAAATTCTAAAGCCTATGTCATTTCTTTTTTGGACTTTTTAAACACCCAACCCATAAAGCGAGTTTTATTACCCGATACTTTAGGTGTCCTTACTCCGAAAGAGACTTCTGAATTTCTCTCCGAAATAATTGAACTTTATCCAAACTTACATTTTGATTTCCACGGTCACAACGATTATGATCTAGGGGTCGGAAATGCAATGGAAGCAGTAAAAGCTGGAGTACACGGATTACATCTCACGGTAAATGGTATGGGAGAACGTGCTGGAAATGCACCACTAGCCTCTGTCGTTGCTGTAATAAATGATTTTATCCCGGAAGTAAAAACAAACATTAAAGAAAAATCTCTGTACAAGGTCAGCCAACTGGTTTCTACCTTTACAGGGTTTCGAATCCCTGCAAATAAACCCATTGTAGGAGCAAATGTTTTTACGCAAACCGCTGGTATACATGCTGACGGTGACTCAAAGAAGAATCTTTATTTCAATGATTTACTGCCTGAACGCTTTGGACGTAAACGTTCTTATGCATTGGGAAAAACATCTGGGAAGGCCAATATTGTCAAAAATTTGCAAGAATTGGGTTTGACTTTAAAGGAAGAGGAACTCAAAAAGGTTACCCAACGAATCATCGAATTAGGAGATAAAAAACAAAAAGTAACCACGCACGACCTCCCTTACATCATCTCTGATGTTTTAGACAGCAGTTCTCAAGAAAACACTGTTGTGATAAAATCCTATGTATTGACACACGCCAAAGGATTACAACCTTCCACAACGGTATCTGTTGAAATAGATGGAGAAGTAATTGAAGAAACTGCGTCTGGAGATGGACAGTACGATGCATTCATAAATGCACTAAAAAAGATTTACAAAAAGAAAGGAAAAGATCTTCCTCGTTTGACTGATTATGCTGTACATATTCCACCAGGGAGTAACTCAGACGCGTTATGCGAAACCAGTATTACCTGGTTAAACGAAGGAAAAGAATTCATTACAAGAGGTTTGGACTCTGATCAAACCGTATCGGCGATAAAAGCCACAGAAAAAATGTTAAACAGTATAGTATTTTAGATATGAACATGAATATTGCCCTATTGGCCGGGGATGGAATCGGCCCAGAAGTCATTGATCAAGCCGTTAAAGTCAGTAATGCCATCGCTGAAAAGTTTGGGCATGATATCACTTGGACCCCTGCCCTAACGGGGGCTGCAGCAATTGATGCTGTAGGTGATCCTTACCCAGATGAAACCCATGCTATTTGTGAAGCTGCTGATGCTGTTTTATTTGGTGCCATTGGATTGCCTCGTTTTGACAATGATCCTTCAGCAAAAGTTCGACCTGAACAAGGTTTGTTGCGTATGCGTAAAAAATTAGGGTTATTTGCTAATGTTCGTCCTACCTTTACCTTTCCTTCTTTACTAGACAAATCTCCTTTAAAGCAAGAGAGAATTGAAGGAACAGATTTGGTCTTTTTACGTGAACTCACCGGAGGAATCTATTTTGGAGAACGCGGACGTGAAGATGAAGGCAATACTGCTTTTGATACTTGCACCTATACCCGTGACGAAATCGTTCGTTTGGCAAAGAAAGGATTTGAACTGGCAATGACCCGAACAAAAAAACTCTGTTGCGTTGATAAAGCAAACGTTTTAGAAACTTCGCGTTTGTGGAGAGAAACAGTTCAGGCGATGGAAAAAGACTATCCAGAAGTTGAAGTTTCATACGAATTGGTAGATGCTGTTGCTATGCGTTTAGTTCAATGGCCAAACAGTTATGATGTTTTAATTACTGAAAATCTTTTTGGGGATATCCTGACCGATGAAGCCTCTGTAATTTCAGGTTCAATGGGGCTAATGCCTTCTGCTTCAATCGGAAATGAAAACGCCTTATATGAGCCCATACACGGCTCTTTCCCTCAAGCAACAGGATTGGACATTGCCAATCCATTGGCCACCATTCTTTCTGCAGCCATGATGTTCGAAATGTCTTTTAATCTTCAAGAGGAAGGCGCTTTAATTCGAAAAGTTGTAGATCAAGCACTTGCAGATGGTGTAGTTACCGAAGACCTTGCAAATGGTGGAAAAGCCTATAAAACTTCAGAAGTAGGAACCTATCTTGCTGAGTTGATTGGCAAAGCCTAAGCTTACAAACACCCTTAAAAAAACCGCTCAAATGAGCGGTTTTTTTTTTTTAGTATTTTGATCTACTTGTTTTATTAAAACAGAAGCAGTAATTGTCGTTGTATTGAAGCAAAGCTGACATTAAAAGCTTCAATACCCACAAAAATATTTCATTATGAAAGTTACCCTTGAAAAAAATGAAAAAATTAGCGAAATGACTTTTGGGTCAATTTATCCTTTGTACCTAAATCGCATTGAAAAAAACGGTCGAACAAAAGAAGAATTGGATCGCGTAATACAGTGGTTTACCTCCTTTAATTCAGAGGAATTGCATGGACTGATAGAAGAAAAAGTAAGTTTTAAAACTTTTTTTCAAAAAGCCAAAATACACCCCAATGCGCATTTAATAAAAGGGGTTGTTTGTGGATACCGAATTGAAGAGATTGAGGACGTTTTTGATGTTTACAAACAATGCAGACGCATGGAAAAATTGATTGATGAATTGGCTAAAGGACGTAAAATGGATAAAATTTTGCGTTCAACTCCCTAAGCAATTCAATTCCTTAAATGAACATTCGATCAAGCGTAATGGCCTCTTTTTACAGTGCTAAACGATAGAAGCATGTTGCTAAGCTTTTACTCTGAAATGACACGCACCATTTAGTAAATTTAACAGAATGGAGATAAAAAATACCTAAAAATAAACCAATTGGTTAACCAATTCCTTGTCGTATTTTTCTATATTGACAAAGGATTTTATGAAAAATGGAACACTAATTTATGTCATGGGCGTTTCTGGCTCTGGAAAAAGTACTGTGGGGAATGCTTTAGCAGAGGCTTTGGCACTTCCTTTTCTCGATGGTGACGATTTTCATCCAAAATCAAACATTGACAAAATGGCAAAGGGAACTCCCCTAAGTGATGAAGATCGTTGGGGATGGCTAGATTTGATTCATGCTCAAGCAATGGTAGAATCAAAAAATAAAGGAGCGGTTATCGCCTGTTCAGCCTTAAAAGAAATTTACAGAGAACGTTTAAGCAACAGACTATCCAATGTTGTTTGGGTATATCTAGACGGAACGTATTCGGAGATAAAAGCCCGAATGGAGAAAAGAGCAGGTCATTTTATGCCCTCTTCCCTACTGGAATCTCAATTCAAGAGTTTAGAAATTCCTGAAAACGCCTATACTATTACTATAAACAAAAGTGTTACTGAGATTGTTACACAGCTAAAACCACTATTTGTGAAAAAAGCAGAATTCGGACTCCTAGGATTGGGAGTAATGGGCAAAGGCTTGGCAAGAAATTTAGCCCAAAAAGGGATACAATTATCTTTGTACAATCGTCATGTTGACAGTATAGAAGAAAATGTTGCTAAAGCGTTTAAAGCATCGCATACTGAATTTAAAAATGCTTTCGCTTTTGATTCACTAGCGCCATTTGTACACTCTTTGTCAGAACCGCGAAAAATACTCTTGATGGTACCTGCTGGAAATACTATAGACTTGGTCCTCGAAGAATTACTCCCTTTGCTTTCCCCTGGGGACATTGTCATGGATGGCGGAAATTCCCATTATGAAGATACCCTAGAACGCAGTAAACGCTTGAAAAAAAAGGATATTCATTTTTTTGGAATTGGTGTTTCAGGAGGTGAAGAGGGTGCATTGAATGGCCCCTCTATCATGGTAGGTGGTGCACAAGAAAGCTACGGCCTTATACAAAAACCATTGGAAGCCATTGCAGCCAAAGACAAGAATGGAAAAGGCTGCTGCAGTTATATTGGTCCTGACGGAAGCGGTCATTTTGTAAAAATGGTCCACAATGGCATTGAATATGCAGAAATGCAATTGCTTGCTGAAATCTACAGTATACTAAAGATTCAGGGGATGGGGAATGATGAAATCGCTTTGCTTATGGAGAGGTGGCAAAAAATGGACGACAGTTACTTGTTGGACATCACAGCAAAGATTTTACAAACCAAGGAGGGGAACAACTCATTACTGGACATAATCTTAGACAAAGCGGGCAACAAAGGAACAGGCAATTGGACTGCTATCGCTACTGCAAAACTAGGCTTAGCCAGCACCATGATCACTTCGGCGCTGTATGCACGTTATGCTTCTTTTTTTAAAGAAGATCGCGTTGCTGCAGCTGAACATTTTTCGCTTGAACCTAGAAAAAACATAGAACTTTCACCTAATGAATTATTCCAAGCCTATCGTTTTGCTAGGTTAATTAACCATCATCAAGGATTTCGATTGATGGCTGTAGCATCTAAAGCCCATAATTGGAACATTCATTTTTCAAATTTAGCAAGAACATGGAGCAAAGGTTGCATTATTCAATCGGATTTAATGGAAGAATTGGTTGATGTTTTAAGAGAAACCCAAGATATTTTAACCCATCCAACTGTAATGGAAGAACTGAATCTTCTTTACCCGAAAGCCCAAAAAACAGTGAGTTCTGGCGTGATGGCCTCCTTAGATTTACCATGTTTTACCGCGGCTATTCAAGCTTTGGTATCCCAAAGTACAGCCAATTCTACTGCTAATTTAATCCAAGCACAACGCGATTATTTTGGTGCACACACCTACCAAAGAACAGACGACCCAACGGGTCAATTTTATCATACCCACTGGAAAAAGTAACAGCATGAAAACAACCCCCTCACCCTCAATAATCAAAAAACTCATTTCCCTTGTGTTGGCCTTCGGCCCTGGAATTTTTGCTATCGGCTATACCATTGGTACCGGAAGTGTTACTTCAATGATTGTCGCAGGAAGCCGTTTTGGGATGCAACTCCTATGGGTCCTTTTTCTTAGCTGTCTCTTTACAGGATTGTTGATGTATGTTTATGGAAATTTCGCATTGATTACTGGAGAAACTGCCCTCCATGGAATAAAGAAACATTTAAAATACGGGAAAACACTGGCACTCCTTATCATTCTTGGAATTACCTTTGGACAATGGAATTCCCTTATGGGAATCTTAGGAATTTCGTCCAACATCATTTTTGAAATTTTGGCATTGAACAATGAAGGAATTCGATCATTTGAATACGAAATTGTCTTGGGAATAGCCTTGACCATAATGGTACTATTTTATGGAATTACCCTAATGGGTAAATACAGTTTTTTTGAAAAAGTGTTAATTCTATTCGTAACCCTAATGGGAGGTTCCTTTTTCATCTCTCTGTTTTTTGTTTATCCGCTTCCTGTCGACGTAGCCAAAGGCATTCTCCCAAGCATTCCAGATGTACCTGGAGCCAAAATGTTAGTTGCAGCTTTTGTTGGGACTACAATGGCAGCGGCTACTTTTTTATCAAGACCATTGTTTGTTAAAGGAAAAGGGTGGACCATTAATGATTTACACATTCAAAAAAAGGATGCTGTTATCGCCGCACTGTTAATTTTCATCATCAGTGGAACCATCATGGCAGTGGCTTGTGGAGCACTGTATTACAATGGTCAAGAAGTCAATCAAGTATTGGATATGGCTGGAACCTTGGAGCCTGTGGCTGGAAAATGGGCAGTTACTTTATTTTTCTTTGGAACCCTAAGTGCTGGACTTTCTTCTATTTTTCCTTGTTTATTGATTGCCCCATTATTGCTGGCAGATTATCAGTCTGGAACACTGGATACCCAATCCAAACAATTCCGAATCGTTACTGCTATAGCTGCTATAGTTGCTTTAATTGGCCCCCTATTGGGTGCTAGGCCCATTCCTTTGCAAATTCTTTCTCAAGTATTCAATGTATTTGTTCTCCCCTTGGTTATTTTATGCATCATTCTCTTAATTCGAAAAAAAGCGTTGATGAAAGGCCATACAACTACTCCAATAATTTATGTGGGATTGTACGGTGCACTTTTTTTCTCTTTGGTTATTTCCTACAATGGTGTAGTCGCTTTAATGGGACATTGATACGCCAATAGAATTGATTAAAAATAAATGGCGTATATTTTCTAACCTAAAATGTTAATGAATGAAAACATTTGCGCTAATTACCGTTGGTTTTAAACCCCCTACTGCCGAAATGATGCAGGCATGGTTGCAATGGTTCACCCAATTAAAACCCTACCTAAAGGAACAGTTTGGTTTTTCAAAAGGCCATCGTATAACAGAAGAAAAAGTGGAAGAATTGGCCTTCGATTTAAATGCGCTTACGGGATGTATAGTCATTTCGGTTGAAAATGAGAGCAAAGCCTTAGCATTGGCCAAAAAGTGTCCTGCTGTAACAGAAACACAGGTGTATGAAATCAGAAACCAAAACCAATCTTTATGAATCTAGCACAACTAAAAACATTTTTATGGCAGTGTACAAAGTATAATTTTTTCTTTCTTTTGATCTACTTTGTTCTAATGCTCTTTATCAAAGAAGTCTTTTTTTTCCACAAATATTTTTACGGTGGAACCCTTATAGAATTTAAAAAAGACATCTATTTCATCATGGGGATACATAAGCTAATGTGGTTTTTCTTCAATGTAATCCCCTACCTAGTTATTCGGGGAATGCTGAAGAAAGACTAGTTCATGTATTTTTCTATTTCTTTCCGAATAATACTACTCCACAAAGCATACCCCTTTGGGTTTAAATGAAGTTGATCTTCAACAAATAATTCTGTTTTTGGTTTACCTTTTTCGTCCAAAAAGGCAGATGCTGTATCAATAAAATATAAATTATCGGTTTTTTCACAATACGCCTTTATTTTTTGATTTACACATTGTATATCTTCCCATTGGGCCCACCTACTTTGGGTAGGGGTAATTTCAATCCATAAAAAAGGGACATCGGGTTGGCGTACCCTAATTTGCTTGACAAAATACTTAAATAAACGCTTGACGCGTTGAGGACGCTCATCATCAGGATCTCCTTTGATGTCATTGGCAATAAATCCAATAATCATTGCAGGTTCGTAATCGCCCAACAATGCATCAGGAAAAAAAATCGCATCCCGTATATGTGCTCCACCGTATCCCCTCTGAATTATAGGGTATGGCGCCATGTCTTCAGCCAAAGTTTCCCACAAGCGAATACTGGAACTGCCTAAAAACAAAAGTGAGCCTTCCGGGGCCGTTTCAGCATTTTGCTTTTTAAAAGCTTCTATTTCTGGAATAGCCCAAGCATAGCTTTCTGGGGTATATTGTTTTAAAGGAGAACAAGAAACAATAAAAAGTAAAGCTGTAATAAGAAGAAAAATTGGTCTTTGCATTTCAAAACATTTATGCAATCAAGATACTTAATCTTTATTAGCTCTGCTAGTCCCCACAAACAACAAATGACCGAATCAATGGTTAAAACGTAAAGCTACATTTTAACCATTAAATCATGTATAGTATTC
>CBFIJA010000019.1:0-26874 GCA_965662875.1 Candidatus Arcticimaribacter sp. | reverse complement strand
TAACGTCAATGTAAAACCTTTTGGAGAGCTTCCTTCTGAAATACGAAAAGCAGATGTTATGGTCGTAGCGACCGGAGCACAGCATCCTACAATCTCTAAAGATCTCATTCACACAGACAAACCGCTTCTGATTTTAGACCTTTCCATTCCCAACAATGTACATTCCAATGTGTCACAGCTGGAACACGTTCGGGTTGTGAATTTAGATGCCTTGTCTCAAATCACCCAAGAAACACTAGAAGAGCGTAAAAAACATCTGCCAGATGCAGAGCAAATTCTTGAAGAAGTAAAAGCGGAGTTTATGGAATGGCTGAATCACAGAAAATACGCTCCTTCCCTAAGAGCTTTAAAAGAAAAATTAAGCGCTCAGCAAGCGATGGAAATAAAAAACCAAAGCAAGAAAAAAACCCTTTCTGAAGACGCTTCTTCGGTGTCCCAACAAATGATTCAGAAGATAACGGGTCAGCTGGCAAATTACCTTCGTGAAAACCCAAGTAAAGCTACTGAAACCTTAGCCGTTTTTGAGGATGTCTTTCAACTCCCGGTCAATGAAGCAGAATAAACCCTTACGGATTGGAACCCGTGCCAGTGCTTTGGCCTTGTGGCAAGCTAAAAAACTCCAGGAAGAGCTGAATGCGTTGGGGCAAGCTACAGAACTCATTCCCATCCACTCCGAGGGAGATCAAAATCTAGATCAACCGCTTTATGAAATGGGAACTGTCGGAATTTTCACCAAAGCCCTTGACATTGCCCTGCTGAATGGGAAAATAGACTTGGCCATTCACAGCATGAAAGACGTTCCTACACAACTCCCGAAAGGCATTGTTCAAGCTGCTGTGCTTGAAAGAGGCATTACCGCTGACATCATGGTTTGGGATAAACAAAATAAAAACAACACTGTAGCTACGGGGAGTTTAAGGCGAAAAGCCCAGTGGTTGCAACGCTATCCGGAAGACCACATCGTCCCTTTACGCGGGAATATTCAGACCCGTTTAAAGCAGTTAAAATCAGAAGACTGGAACGGTGCCATCTTTGCAGCTGCAGCCTTAGAGCGCTTGGAAATTACAACAGAGGCTATTGAAGTTTTGGACTGGATGATTCCTGCACCTGCACAGGGCGCACTTATGGTTGTTGCATTGGAAGAAAATGAAGCGGTTCGTTCCATTTTAAAGGCTTTAAACCGTCCTGAAGTGGCAGAATGCACCCATGTAGAAAGAGATTTTTTACGCACTTTAGAAGGGGGATGTACGGCACCGATCGGCGCCCTAGCATACTACGAAAATGAGCTGCTTCATTTTAAAGGAGGTGTTTTTTCACTCAACGGAGAAAAGGGAATAACCCTCGAAAAAAAAGCAGACCAATTTTCCAGCGATTTAGGGGAAATTTGGGCCAAAGAAGTCCTTTCATTAGGGGCTGAAGCATTGCTGAAAGAATTCAAATCTAAGGGATGAAAAACTTTCACCTGCTGTCGACAAAAGAATTAAACCCGGTCCAAAAAAGACGACTTATAGAATGGGGGTGTAACCTTACAACCTACAACTTCATTCGAATTGAAAGGCTTACCATTGAGCGTACTACACTTTATGAGAACCTCATCTTTACCAGTCAAAACGGGGTGAATTGCTTCCTTGAGCAGTACCCTATAAAAACTGAATTGATGCAGAAAAAAGTATTTTGTGTTGGTGAAAAAACCAAAGCTCTACTCGAAAAAAAAGGGTTTACAGTCCTGCACAAAAAAGAAAGTGCGGCAAGTTTAGCTCAACTGATCGCCGCGGAGTATAAAGGGGAATCTGGTTTTAGTTTTATCTGTGGAAAAAAAAGACGACCAGAAATTGAACATGTTTTAGGAGAACACAACATTTCAGTGGATTGTATCGAGACCTATACCAGCCATTTACAACCCAAGGCTTTTGGAGCTCAGGATGGAGTTCTTTTTTATAGCCCTTCTGGGGTAGAAAGTTATTTTCAGATGAACGAGATTGGAACGGCGCAATGTTTTGCCCTAGGTCAAACAACCGCTTCATCGTTACGTCCGTTTAGCCAGCACGTTCACATAGCCAAAAAACCTACTTTTGATCATTTAGCCCTTTGTGTCCACCAGTATTTGAATTCGAATTAATATGATAGAAAACGATTTATTTTTACGCGCTTTAAAAGGAGAGACGGTAGACCGTCCTCCGGTATGGATGATGCGCCAAGCGGGAAGGTATTTACCTGATTTTATGAAATTAAAGGAAAAATACGATTTCTTTACCCGTTGTCAAACTCCAGAATTGGCAACAGAAATTACCGTAATGCCCATCGATCAAGTGGGAACAGATGCAGCAATTTTATTTAGTGATATTCTAGTGGTGCTTCAAGCCATGAATATAGAAGTTGAAATGAAGCCCGATGTAGGGCCGTGGATTCCTACCCCTATCCGTTCTGAAAAAGAACTCAATGAAGTTATTGTTCCCGATGCTGAAGTTGCTTTAGGGTATGTTATCGATGCTGTAAAGATGACCAAAGAGGCGCTGAACAACCGTGTCCCTTTAATCGGTTTTGCGGGCTCCCCTTGGACACTGTTGTGTTATGCAGTGCAAGGACAAGGCTCAAAAAACTTTGATAAAGCAAAAGCATTTTGCTTTAGCCAACCTGAACTAGCACACCGCTTATTGCAAATGATAACGGACACAACCATCGACTATTTAAAAGCAAAAGTAGCCGCAGGTGTAGACGCTGTTCAATTGTTTGACTCTTGGGGAGGCTTACTATCGCCTGACGATTACAATATTTTTTCATGGCCCTATATCCAACAAATTGTTACGGCACTAAAAGACGAAATCCCTGTGATTGTCTTTGGGAAAGGATGCTGGTTTGCCTTACACGACATGGCAAAATCAGGAGCCTCTGCCCTAGGTGTGGACTGGACGTGCTCTGCACGTAATGCACGTTATCTTTCTGGAGGACAAATTACCCTTCAAGGAAATTTTGATCCCTCACGTTTACTCTCACCCATTCCCACTATCAAAAGTGAGGTAAAGAAAATGATTGATGCTTTTGGCAAAGACCGCTATGTTGTGAATCTAGGGCATGGGATTTTACCCAATATCCCCGTAGATCACGCAAAAGCATTTGTGGATGCCGTAAAAGAATACAAGGCTTAAAAAATGAAAGATCAGTTCTATTCGTACATCTGTAGTTTACAAGATCAAATTACACAAGCCCTAGAGGCGCTAGAACCTGAAGTACGATTTCAGGAGGATCTTTGGGAGCGCCCAGAAGGCGGTGGTGGACGAACACGTGTAATTGAAAAAGGATCGGTTTTTGAAAAAGGAGGGGTAAACATCTCAGCCGTACATGGAGAATTGCCAGAGAGCATGCAAGCATATTTCAAAGTAGAAGATGCTCAATTTTTTGCCTGTGGCCTCAGTTTAGTTTTACACCCAAAAAATCCAATGGCCCCTACCGTGCACGCCAACTGGCGGTATTTCGAACTTTACGATAAGGAGGGGCAGATTGCAGACCAATGGTTTGGCGGAGGCCTGGATCTCACCCCCTATTATCTCTTTGAAGAAGATGCATTACATTTTCATCAGGTATGTAAAGAAGCCTGCGACCGACATGACGCTAATTTTTATCCACAGTACAAAAAACGCTGTGATGATTATTTTTGGAACAGCCATAGAAATGAAGCCCGCGGGATTGGAGGTTTGTTTTTTGACTATTTAAAAAAAGGAGACAAAAGCATGGATCAATGGTATGCTTTTGTGACAGACGTAGGCAGTCATTTTTTAGAGGCATACCTTCCAATTATTACCCGAAGAAAAGATCTTCCCTTTGAGACCTCCCATAAAGATTGGCAAGAAATTCGGAGAGGACGTTATGTAGAGTTCAATCTTGTTCACGATAAAGGGACACTCTTTGGGTTAAAAACCAATGGACGTATTGAAAGTATTTTAATGAGCTTGCCTCCGAAAGTGCAATGGGTGTATGATCACAATCCTGCTTCCGGTTCGGAAGAAGAAAAATTACTAAACGTACTGAGACGACCAAAAGACTGGATTCCAACAGTTCATTAAAAAAAATGTATTTTTAAGAAAGCCCAAGCATAAGATGAATACACTAACCATTCTTTTTGTTCTTCCACTACTGATCATTTTCTCTTATATTTTTGACAGTATCGCAAAAAAAACAAAGTTCCCATCCGTCATTTTATTGATGTTCACCGGGATGATATTGCGCTTTGGGGTAGATTTATACGGAGCAGTAAACCTGGGGTTTTTAGACCAGCTCATCCCCGTTTTAGGCACATTGGGACTGATATTAATTGTTCTGGAAGGCGCCCTTGAATTGGACATCAACCGGCAAAAAATTCCGCTGATTTTAAAAGGCTTTTTTGCGGCTTTCATTATCCTCTTGGCCAATATTATTGGGCTTAGTTTTATTTTTGAAACTGTGCTCTTGTTAGAACGCACCACTGCAGTAGTCTATGCTATTCCACTGTCGATTATCAGTAGTGCAGTAGCCATACCCAGCGCCTCTGGCTTACTCAGCAAGGATAAAGAATTTGTCGTTTATGAGTCTACCTTTTCAGACATTCTGGGCATCATCGCATTCAACTATGCCTTAACCCAATATCAGAATGAAGCGCCTTTGATTGGATTTGAACCCCTTTTTGCTTTGGGAATAAAAATCCTTGGAGTCATTGCCATTTCTATGGCGATTACCTATTGCCTCTTTCAATTGTTGCAACAAATTGAACAGCACATCAAGTTTTTTCTTATCCTAGCGCTTTTGGTATTGGTTTATGCATTTGGAAAATACTTCCACCTTCCTGCTTTGGTGACCATTTTTATCTTTGGACTCTTCTTAAAAAATGTAGCGTCTTTATTGCCTCAATTTCTTCAAAAACACCTGGTCATTGAGAAAACCCATCAGGGCTTTCACGAATTTCACATTCTCACGGCAGAATCGACTTTTTTAGTCAAAACCTTTTTCTTTTTATTTTTTGGTTTTTCAGTAAGCTTCGGAGAATTCGATTCTGCAATGCCCTTGTTCTACGGCCTATTGATACTCGGGACTATGGTAGGTCTACGCTACTTGTATTTTTTAATTACTCAGTTTAAAATAAAACCCAGCCCGTTGTTATACATGTCGCCTAGGGGTCTAATTAGCATACTGTTGTTCTTACAGATTAAAGATTTGGACTTTATCCCCAAAACACTATTGATTGATGAACGTGTACTTTTGGTGGTCATTCTTCTTTCTATGCTAGTCATGACATTTGGAAATTTAAAACACAAAAAAGCCGAAGACAATGAAGGTGAAATAGAAGAAGCTGCAGAAGATGAAATGCCTATAATCAAAGACCTCAACACCCCTGAAAACTTATTGGACCTGCCAAACACAAACGAAACTCAAGAATAATGCATTTATTTCAACGCAACCGACGTCTACGCAGCTCAGCCAGCTTAAGAGCCATGGTACAAGAAAATCATCTGACAACCGATGATTTTATCGTTCCTCTTTTTGTAGTAGAAGGAAAAGGGATTAAAGAAGAAATTTCTGCCATGCCCGACTATTACCGTATGAGCTTGGACCTGCTTTCAAAAGAAGTAAAGGAACTTTGGGCATTGGGTTTAAAAGCTGTTTTGCTTTTTGTTAAAGTTCCAGATGCCTTAAAAGACAACAAAGGAACAGAAGCCGTAAACCCCAAGGGACTAATGCAAAGAGCCATTGCTGAGGTAAAAGAAGCAGTTCCTGAAATGGTAGTGCTCACCGATGTGGCCCTTGACCCCTATTCTTCTTTTGGGCATGATGGCATCGTCGAAGAAAATGAGATTCTTAACGATGCTACTGTAGAAGTTTTGGCCCAAATGGCACTTTCCCATGCGCAAGCCGGGGCAGACATGGTAGCGCCTAGTGATATGATGGATGGTCGTATCGGTGCCATCCGTCAGGTATTGGAAGAAAATCATTTTTCGAATACAGGAATATTAAGCTACAGTGCTAAATATGCTTCTTCATTTTATGGACCCTTCCGCTCTGCCTTAGACTCGGCTCCAGGTTTTGGCGATAAAAAAACCTATCAAATGGACTTCCACAACCGAGAAGAAGCCCTCACGGAAACCTTAAGAGATATAGACGAAGGCGCAGACATCGTCATGGTAAAACCAGGCTTAGCGTATTTGGATATTATTCGTGATTTAAAAAATACAGTTGAAACACCCATTGCAGTATATCATGTAAGTGGAGAATATGCAATGCTTAAAGCTTCTGCTGCACAAGGTTGGATCGATTATGATACTACTGTCTACGAGCAACTCATTGCGTTTAAAAGAGCCGGAGCCTCATTAATCGCTACCTATACTGCCAAGGATGCGGCACGCATTATAGGAGCATAAATTATAGGGCACTATTTTTGATGTTATGGGTAGAAACAATCACCCATGAAACGCCCTATATCTCTATGGACTTGTTGTTTGCTCTTTTTTTCCTGTATTGGAGAAGATTTAGTTGACGACTATGTTGCACCCGATTTAAGAATTACCAATGCTATTGTGAGCATCAGAGAAGGATTGAGTTATCAATTCGAAGCGCAATTTTTCGATGAATCGGGGAAGAAAGTAGATGACCCCATCTTAGCATGGTCTGCGCTCCCCCCAACAGCAGTTGAAATTCACCCCAATGGGACCCTTAAAGCTTTACAACAAGGCAGTGTAACTCTTTTTGTAAGCACTGTAGGGCTTCAAGGATTACCTGTTGAAGCCACTACTTCATTTGAAATAAGCCCAAAAGTTGTTACTGAGGTTGCAACCGCAACTGCGGATACAAGCACAGCAACAACCGATACCTCCACTTCCACTGAGTCAGAGGGAGACGAAGACACAGATGACGCTGACACTACAGATGACGGAATTGAAGTAGTTCCGCAGTTTTATGAAGGTCAAATACACACAACTTCAGGCTATGCTTTATCCGGGAATTTTCGATATGAACACAATGGAATACAAATCATCCTTAGCCTAGAGGACAACTATAATGCTTCATCTTCTCTTCCGGGCCTTTATCTTTATTTGACCAATAATCCCAATTCTCCGGAAGACGGTTATGAAGTTGGTGCTGTTACCGTTTTTTCTGGGGCGCACAGCTATACTTTACCCGCTTCAATCGGTTTAATGGACTACAAATACCTCCTTTATTGGTGTAAACCTTTTAGGGTAAAGGTAGGAGAAGCACAAATCTTTGAGGAATGAAAAAGTTTACTTGCCTATTATTTTGCTTATGGAGTATAAACCTTCAAGCCCAATGGACAGAAGAGAAAGGGAAAGGGTATTATAAAATAGGGGCTTGGTGGCTGGAAGCAGAGGAACACTACACCAATACGGGAAAGGTAGACCCCAATGCAACTAGAGGATTGTTTATCACTCAATTTTATGGACGATACGGTCTCAATAAAAAGACAACCTTAATCGGTTATGTTCCCTACACTCGGGTCTATCAAAACACCCAAATTTTTACCTCCGGAAGAGACCAGATTCCTGGGGAACAGTTTTCCAGTTTAGGAGACATTAACTTAGGGATAGAATACCAATTGGCAAACAAGAAAGCTTGGGCCTACTCGCTATCGCTTAGATTAGGTTTACCAACGGGAAAGAATCGTGGGGGAAGTGATGGCAGTTATCAAACAGGAGATGGGGAATTCAATCAACTTTTGCGTTTTCATGTAGGGAGGTCCTACCGATTGGGAACACAGCCGTTTTACGCTAAAGCAAGTGTAGGAATCAATCAACGTTCTAATGGATTTTCAGACGAATTTCGTGTCCGTATAGAAACCGGATCAAAACTATTGAACGATCGCTTTTTGGTTGTGGTAAGGGCAAACACGATTCAGTCTTTTCACAATGGAACGCTTGATGCCTCAAATAGTAATGGAAGTATCTTTGCGAACAACGTAGAGGCAATCAATCTGGGTGGAGAAGTTATTTATAGTATAAACTCCAAATTCAGCTGGGGACTAAGCAGTTCCTACCCTCTCTCTGGTCGAGTGGTCTATAAAGGAATGGTATTTTCCACAGGAATATCCTATCAACCGTAACGTCTTGCAGGGTTAAATGGACTAAGCTCCAAGCTGCTTTTTTGGTTTGAGATAATTTCAGCAACAAGTTTTCCCGTTGCTGGGCCCAGGCTCCAGCCCATCATAGCATGCCCTGTGGCTATCGTCAAATTACTGCATTTAGCATGTCGACCGATAAAAGGCAAGCCGTCTGGCGATAAGGGACGTAGTCCGCACTGTGCTTCATTCTTTGTTGATTCACTGATGGTAATTCCTGGATAATACTCAGCTGCTGCTTTGGCAATGGAAGCAACACGATTTCGTTTTATATGGTGTTGAATTCCTGCAATTTCCATAGTGCCTGAGAAGCGGGTAAATCCTTTCATGGGAGTGACTGCAACCTTGGGTTCCATCAAAATAGCGGGCATTCCAATGCCTGTGGCTTGGCGTTCATTTAATCTATACCCCTTCCCAGCTTGAATAGGAAGTGTTATGTTCAAAGATTTTAATAGCTTTTGTGACCAAGCACCAGAGGCGATTACAACCTCATCTGCCTCCCAGCTTTTTTCTCCACTTGAAACGCTCTCAATTTTATCCCCTTTTTGAATCAGCGTATCCACTTGTGTTTGTGGGTGAATTTTGACCCCTTGATTCCGTAAATATTCTTTTAGTTGTTGCATAAAAATTCCAGGGGTGGTATGCGCATCACAACGATAAAGATAAGCACCTGCAATGTTCATTTCGGCGGATTGTAATTGTTGCACTTCCGCTTTATCTAAGAGGACAACATCGAGCCCAAGACGTTTAGCCTCTTCCATTACACGGCCTTCTTCTTTTTCTGCTTTAGTCGTTTGAAAAGCCATCAAAACTCCACGATCTTCTAGGTGAAAATCCAAATCGGGTAAGCGATCAAAATCATGATACAATTCCTTACTCAACTCATTGATTTCTTTAATGACTTTCAACGAACGGCTAACGTGTTTTTGAGTACACGAACGCATGAACTTTAATCCCCAGTCAAATAAATCTAAATCCAATCGGGGTTTGATGTAAAAAGGACTCGAAGAATTGAACATCCACTTAAGCCCTTTTGTGACCATTCCAGGCGCAGCAAGCGGAACGATATGACTAGGCGTCAAATATCCCGCATTAACATAAGATGCTCCTCCTTCCATTGTACTTTGATCCAAAATTTCGACTTCATGCCCTTCGGCATGTAAAAAATATGCAGAGGATAAACCTACGATCCCCCCGCCTACAATAACTATCTTTTTTCTCATACTATACCACTTGAAATCCATTTACATAAGGATCTTCATCTGCTAATAAAATGATATTGTATCCCATGATTCGGGCACTTCCCTCTATACTGGGAACAATGGCTTTCTGTGCATCCAATACCGTTTCTTTCACTATTTCTCCATAAAACCGTGAACCTATTATACTTTCATGTACAAAGGGTTCTCCAAGATTTAATTTTCCCAAAGCATGCCATTGGGCCATTCGGGCTGATGTCCCTGTTCCACATGGAGAACGGTCAATGGCTTTATCGCCATAAAAAACAGCGTTGTTGGCAGTAGCTCCAGCTCCGGGTTTTGCACCCGCCCATAGCACATGACTGCAGCCCTGAATATGTGGGTTGGTTAAATGTGTAAGTGTATATTTTTCATTGATTAATTTCCGTAGAATTCTACTGTAGGCGATCAACTGATCAGCTGTATGGTTTTCTATGCCTAAAAAATTTTGTTGTAAATCTACAATGGCATAAAAGTTTCCACCAAAGGCAACATCAAAGTGTATGTTCCCTAAGTCCGGATGTTCGACTTCTCCCTTTTTTAAGACCAAATATGAGGGAACATTTTCAAAGCAAACTGATGTTACTTTATTTCTTTCTTTTTTATAGACTACTTCCACCAATCCTGCCGGAGTTTCTACCCGTACTCTCCCTTCTTTCTTAGGTTGTATCAACTCTTCTTCTAGTAATACAGTCATCGTACCTATAAGTCCGTGTCCACACATAGGAAGACAGCCGCTGGTTTCTATGAATAAAATAGCGACATCATTTTCAGCGTTTGAAGGAGGATAATAAAAGCTACCACTCATCATATCATGTCCACGAGGTTCAAACATCAACCCTGTTCTAATCCAGTCGTATTCCTGTAAAAAATGAAGTCGCTTTTCCATCATATTTTTCCCCACCAAAGGAGGACGAGGTTCTTTTACAACACGCACAGGGTTTCCTGCTGTATGCGCATCAATGCAATGGAATCGTAAAGGTTTATTCACGTTTATGCAGGTTTATATACTGTTCTATTTCTCTTTCCATCATGGGTAAAGTCAAGGTTCCTTCTTTTAAAATCAGATCGTGAAAAACCCGTATGTCAAAGGATTTTCCTAAAGCACGCTCTGCTTTTTTTCGCAACTCCTGAATCTTTAATTCCCCAATTTTATAAGATAAGGCTTGCCCTGGCCATGAGATGTAACGATCTACTTCCGTATTGACCTCATGTAGAGAAAGAGCCGTGTTCTCTGCCATGTAGTTAACCGCTTTCTCACGCGACCAACCAAACGCATGAATTCCGGTATCTACCACAAGGCGACAGGCCCGCCACATGGCATAGGTAAGTTGACCGAAACGTTCATAGGGCGTTCTATAAATTCCCATTTCTTCAGCTAGTGCTTCGGTGTAAAGCCCCCACCCTTCTCCGTAAGCTGAGAGGTATAAATTTCTCCTAAAGGAAGGGATGGTTTCGGGTAATTCCGAATTTAACGCCATTTGAAGATGATGTCCAGGAACGGCTTCGTGCGCTGTTAATGCTGGTAAAACATACAATGGGCGACTGGGAAGGTTATAGGTATTTACCCAATAATATCCCGGCTGTGTACTTCCTCGTTTTGTAGGTATGTATCTTCCTCCAGTATATTTGGGGGCAATGGCATCCGGCACTGGCGCTACCCCATAGGGAGTTCTCGGTAAAGTCTTAAAAAAACGAGGCAACTGCGCATCTAAACGTTTGGCGATGGAACGCGCATTTGTCAGCAATTCCTCTGGGGTTTTCGCATAAAACTGAGAGTCGGTCCTAAGAAACACTAAGAATTCTGCAAAGCTTCCCTGAAAGCCTACGGCAGAAATAATGTCTTCCATGTCCTTTCGAATCTTGGCAACTTCTTCAAGTCCAGTTGCGTGAATTTCTTCTGCTGTGAGGTTTAGTGTTGTGTAATAATCAATTCTATTTTGATAATATTTAAGTCCATTTGGTGTGGTATTAACGCCAATCTCAGGCCGTGCTTTAAGATAGTATTCTTCTTCAAAAAAACGCTTTATTTCTTTAAAAGAGGGAATTACTTTTTCCTGGATCAGTCGTTTGCCTTCTTCCTTTAGCGCAGCTTGTTTTTCTTTTGAAATGGAGGGCGGTAATGAAAGAAAGGGTTGGTAGTAAAAATGATTTTCTAATGCAACGTCAATATGCCGGTTGTAGGTGTTTTCATATCCTTTAAATATGATGAGTGGTTGTGCAATTCCCGCGTCAAGTCCTTTTCGAAGTAAAATGATGTTTTGTTCCACATAAGTAGGAAGTGCATTCAGGAGAAGGAGGTAATTTTCAGCTTCTTCGGCACTGGCCAATGAGCGAACCCGATACACCAAACTGTTGTGAAAACCCGCGTCTGAAAGAATCGGATTCCAATGGGTTTTAAATGTAAAATCAGCTTGGTGGTTTTTTAATTCGAACTGTAATAATTCATAGGAAATCCTGTCTGTTCTTGAAAATCCGAGGGTATCCAATTGATTTAACTGAAATGACAAATCTTTCCAAAACTGATTTTCTTTCTCAAAACGTTCCTCACTAAAGTCTCCCAAAGGGTATTGTTTTGCATCATAGGATTCAAAATCTTGATAGGAGTCTACTAGGCGATTAAACGTTTCAAGTTGCGATTTTTCCGCAGAACAAGCAGTCATGAAAATCGTTAGAAAAAGACAGATTACGTTTTTCATTATTTTACAATCGTTAGTATTCCGTTTTCCGTTCGTGTAATGTGCTGTGGATTATTTTTCTGTAGGGCAGGGGGCAGCAAAGCTTCTGGGCAATCTTGATAACAGACAGGGCGTAGCCAACGTGCAATAGCATTGGTGCCCACTGCGGTATATCTGCTGTCTGAACTGGCGGGATAAGGTCCACCGTGTTGCATACTAGAGTGAACCGCTACTCCTGTGGGTACTCCCGAAAACAATAATCTTCCTGCTTTGGCTCTAACCAAAGGGAGTAATTTTTTTGCCTGATCCTCGTCTGCTGCCGCTGCGTGTAGACTGAGGGTCAATTGTCCTTTGAGTTGATTTAAAATAAGCTCCAACTCCGTAATCGTATTGCATTGTACTACCAAGCTATATGGCCCAAAAATCTCTTCTTCTAAGGTAGAATCTTCCAAAAAATCCGTTGCAGTTACAACCCCTAATGCTGTCTGTGCCGTTTGTGATATGTGGAGTGCTTTTGAAGAAAGCGCATTCAGTGCTTTTCGGTAATGACTTTCTATGTTGGGATGTACCATAGGCTGACTATCTTTTTCTAGTAATACTGAAGACAAGGCCGCAATAAAAGCCGCTTGATTTTTTTTGTCCCCCAACAGAAAAATTAGTCCTGGGTTGGTGCAAAACTGACCGCTTCCCAAAGCAATAGAATCTGCTAAGGCTACTGGTAATTCTGGATCCAAAAGTTTATTTTCAAGTACGATGACAGGATTTACACTTCCCATTTCAGCAAAAACCGGTATGGATACTTCTCGCTTTTGAGCCAAATCCATTAAGGCTTTCCCGCCCATAAAACTCCCTGTAAACCCTACTGCCTGAGTAGCGGGATGACTAACCAAAGTGGCACCAACGCTATGGGAAACTCCATTTAAATGAGAAAAAATTCCTAAGGGTAGATCTGTTTTTGCAATGGCATTATGAAGTGCTGTGGCTACAAGGCGACTGGTTTCAGGATGATACGGATGTGCTTTTACAATCACCGGACAACCGGCTGCAAAGGCAGAAATGGTATCGCCTCCTGCCGTTGAAAAAGCCAAAGGAAAATTACTTGCTCCAAAAACCACTACTGGGCCTAAAGGATGCATCATCCGGCGTAAATCTGGAGTATTGGTTGAATCAGTAGTCAGCTCTGCTTGAAGAAAACGCCCTTCCTCCAATAAGACGATAAATTGTTGTATCTGCCCAAGGGTTCTTCCAAATTCACCCTCTGCTCTACCCAAAGGAAGTTTGGATTCAGTTTGATATGCTGCGAGAATATTAGTTTTATTCTTTTCCAGTTCCTCAATTATGTATTGAAGTAAGATTTGCCGCTCTTTTAAGGAAGAAGATGCCATAGCCTCATTGGCTGTTTTAGCCGAAAAAAGTGCTTTATCTATCTGTTCTGGACTTGCATCAGTAAAAATACCTAAAGAAGTTTCTACTTTACTTGTGTTCGTACTTTCTGTCCAAAATCCACCTACTAAGTTGTCTTCTCTCATGGCAAATGCACTTTATAATCGCCCAAGTCAGGTCTGTTTTTCATGGCAACATCAATGATTTTTTGAACCCTCATTTTTTCTTCCCCTTCTAGTACCAATCGAGGGGGACGCACATAGCCTGTTCCAAGACCTGTTGTTACTTCACATAGTTTTATGTTTTGCACCAACTGAGGAGAAATATCCAACTCCAACAAAGGCATAAACCAACGGTAAATGGCTCTTGCTTTTTGTATTTCACCACTTACGGTATAGGCATAAACGGCACAGGTTTCCTCGGGATAAGCGTCTACCAAGCCGGCTACCCATCCGTCTGCTCCCATGACCAGACTCTCCATTGCTAAGGTGTCTACCCCACACAAGAGCGCAAACCGTTCTCCAAAGCGATTTCGCATTCGCGTGATGTTAGTAATGTCTCTTGTCGATTCTTTTACCGCTGTTATCGTCGGGCATTTAGCCAACTCTTCAAACATATCCAACGTCACTTCAATCTTATAATCTACGGGGTTGTTGTAAATCATAATGGGTAAATCTGTAGCCGTTGCTACTGCTTTGAAATAAGCTAAAGTTTCGTTATCTGTGGCTTTGTATCGCATTGGAGGCAGTAACATAAGCCCATGAGCGCCTAGACGTTTTGCCGTTTTGGCCGCATTGACCGCAGCTGCTGTAGACTGTTCCGCTATATTTAAGACCACTTTAGCCTGTTGACCCACTATTGCTAAAGTTAAGTGCAGCAGTTGCTCTTTTTCGTTAACACTCAATGTACTGGCTTCGCCCAGCGTACCCCCTAAGATGATTCCTGTAGCACCTGCTTCTACTTGAGCTAAAATGTTTTTTTTGAACATTAATTCGTCTAGTTCTCCTTTGGCATTAAACTGAGTTGTAATGGCTGGCATTACCCCTTTCCAAAACTTCGTGTTTTTCATTGAGCAGATTTATGTTAAGTGTTTTAAATGTATTGCAAAAAAATGAAATCTTTTTATCTGGTCATGGAATTCTTCTTGATGCAGAAATTAAATCCATTGATTTTTAAATAATTAGAACCCGTTTACCATTTTTTGTTTAACTTTAAGGACTATATTTTTGAGGCCATGGATTACTATGAATTAAACACTCCCCTTGGAATAATGGCGTTTCAGGGTGATCAAGCTGGAATTCAGTCCATTCGGTTTTTAGACGAAGTTTCAACAAAATGCGATAGCATTCCAGATTCTCTGAAAGAAGCTGTTAGCCAAATGGATGCCTTTTTTGAAGGAACAATACGTCACTTTTCTTTCCCTATGAATCCAAAAGGAACTCCTTTTCAAAAAAAAATATGGTCAATCGTTTCCAATATTCCCTATGGAACAACACTCTCTTACATAAAAATAGCTCAGATTTACGGGAACACTAAAGCCGTCAGAGCTGTGGGTGCTGCTATTGGAAAAAATCCTATATTAGTGGCTATTCCTTGTCACAGGGTCATAGGCAGTGACAGCACATTAATTGGATATGCTGCCGGCTTAGCCAGAAAACGGGAACTGCTAAAGCAAGAGGGGTTTCCCTCACAAATAACACTGCTTTAGCCCATAGATTAATCTTTTTAACCCATGCAATGAAAAAAGTATTTCAACTTCTTTTGGCTGTATTAATTTTCGGTTTTGCCGCACTTTACATCAGTCCTTACAGCTATTTTTTACCGGGTCTCGCCAAAATTTATGGCACCGGACACACCACCGCCTTTCTTGAAGATTATACAGTTTTTGACAACCTAACCGTAAAAGCTGCTGAGCATCCTGATGTTTGGCCAAAACATAGGATGTACAATCAATTGAGTACCTCTGAAACTCTTAATCAACTCCACGAAAAATATAAAAGTGTTGCTTTTGTAGTCATCAAAAACGACAGCTTATTGCATGAAGAATACTTTTCAGGCTACGGACCCGATTCAAAATCCAACTCGTTTTCTATGTCCAAAAGTATGGTGACTTCAATGCTCGGTAAAGCCATTCAAGAAGGATACGTTAGAAATCTAGATCAAAAAGTAAGTGACTTTTTACCGCAATACAATCAAGGTCATGCTGCTAAATTAACCGTAGGCGATTTGGCATCTATGTCTTCCGGACTGGATTGGAAAGAAGAATATTATACCCCTTTTAATATTACTACTGAATCTTATTTTACCGACGATTTAGAAGGTTTAATTCAAACGCGAGAGATAATAAGCCCACCAGGAAAAGAATTTATTTACCTCAGTGGAAATACCCAATTGCTGGGTGTCGTCTTAAAAAAAGCCATTGGGATGCCCATTAGCCAGTATTTTTCAGAGCGCTTTTGGCAACCCATGGGGGCAGTTGAAGATGCGTTTTGGCAAATTGACAGTGAAAAAAACAAAATGGAAAAAGCCTATTGTTGCTTTGGCTCTAACGCTAAAGATTTTGCTAGACTCGGTAAACTCTACAAAGACAATGGACAGTGGAATGGAACACAAATTCTTGATTCTGCCTATGTAGCATTGAGCACCCGGCCGCGTTTTAAAGAAAGTCCTGAATACGGATACGGCTGGTGGCTTACTTCTTATGAAGGGATGAAAGGCTTTGCCATGCGCGGGCATTTAGGACAATACGTCATTGTTTTTCCAGAAGCTGATCTGATTGTAGTCCGTTTGGGGCATTTACCAGGACCCAAACTTGAAGACTATCCTTCAGAGACTTTTTATGCTGTGATAAAAGAAGCCTTTGAACTCGCACAAAATGCTGAAAAATCTTAACCTAAAAAAAATTCTATTCCTCGACATTGAAACAGTACCTCAAGAGGAACACTTTGATGGGTTAAGCGCTTATCGACAGGAATTATGGGAACAAAAATCTGCCTATCAACGCGGTGCGGAATATACCCCAGAAGAGTTTTATGATCGTGCAGGGATTTGGGCAGAATTCGGGAAAATTGTCTGTATCTCTGTGGGATATTTCGATCCCAATACCCCCGACTTGTCCTTTAGAATGAAATCCTTTTGGGGTGAAGAAAAAACGCTTCTTAATGCGTTCAAACAATTGTTGGATGATTTTTTTTATCAAAAGTCTCATCTCTTATGTGCACACAATGGAAAGGAATTTGATTTTCCATACATCGCAAGACGCATGATTATTCATGGGGTTGATTTGCCGAAATTGTTACAAATGGCTGGGAAAAAACCATGGGAAATTCAACACCTTGACACCCTTCAGCTTTGGAAATTTGGTGACTACAAACATTTTACATCATTAAAATTATTGGCGGAGGTACTTGGTATTCCATCCCCTAAAGACGATATTGATGGCAGTCAAGTTGCCGAAGTGTATTACAAAGAAAAAAACTTAGATCGGATCGTTCGGTATTGCGAAAAAGACGTGATTACCATTGCACAAGTGGTCCTTCGGTTTTGCAATAAACCCCTTTTAAATGAAAACCAAATCGTATGGACCAAAGCATAGACGATTCAAACGTTTTGGTTCAGATTGAAAACCTCTCTTTGACCATAGAGGACAAACTGTTGCTAAAAAATCTTTCTTTTAGTCTTCCCAAAAATAAAATCACAGCCATTGTTGGAGAATCTGGAAGCGGAAAATCGCTAACAGCTTTGGCTATTTTGGGGCTTTTACCTCGTAAAAAAACACATTTTCCACAAGGTAAAATATTGTTTTCCGGAGAGGATCTTTTGAAATTTTCAGAAAAGCAATGGCAAGATATTCGGAAAAAATCTTTGGGAATGGTTTTTCAAGAACCCCAATCGTCACTAAATCCAAGTATGCGCTGTGGGGAACAAGTTGCTGAAGCCTATCGGCTATATATGCCTAGCGAAAAGAATGATAAAGACATTCGCAAAAAAGTGATGGCAGCCTTCGAAGAAGTACAATTGCAACACGTGGAACGTGTTTTTGAAGCCTATCCGCACCAGTTAAGTGGAGGGCAAAAACAAAGGGTTATGATTGCCATGGCCTTAATTACAGAGCCACAATTGCTGATTGCTGATGAACCCACGACAGCTTTAGATGTATTGGTTCAAAAAGAAATTATAAAGTTGCTCTCCCAGCTGCAAATAAAAAATAAAATGGCCGTTTTATTTATTTCCCATGATTTGGCCTTAGTCAATGAATTGGCTGATGAGGTAATGGTTATGCATAAAGGGGAAGTGGTAGAAAAGGGCCCTACAAAAGAGATCATGGTGGCCCCAAAGAAAAACTACACCAAAGCGTTGCTCCATGCACGACCCAACCCGAAAGAACGAAGAGAACGCTTATCCACCATTTTAGACTTTGAAAAAGGTGATCTTCCTCCGTTGACGTCTCTACAAAAAAGGCAAGCTGCGCACAACCTACTTTATTCACAAAAGCCATTGCTGGAGGTAAAAGGGATATCTAAAACCTATGAAAACACTACTCTTATTGGGAAAAAAGAGGAAGCGCAAGTGTTAAAAAACATCAACTTTCAGCTTTTTCCAGGAGAAACTTTAGGATTGGTAGGCGCTTCCGGCTGTGGGAAAAGTACACTTTCCAAGGTTTTAGTCCACCTTGAAGCTGTATCTAATGGAAGCTTCCAGTATTTAGGGAAAGAATGCTCCTCACTTAGTCCGAAGGAATTAAAAGACTATAGAAAACAAGTACAGTTTATTTTTCAGGACCCCTATGCTGCCCTTCATCCGCTACACCGGTTAGGACAGGCATTGGAAGAAATATTGATCGTTCATGAAATTGTTCCTAAAAAAGACCGAAAAGAAAGGGCGCTTTTGCTTTTAGAACAAGTAGGGTTATCTTCAGAATTTTACCACCGTTATCCCCACCAACTTTCTGGAGGCCAACGCCAAAGAGCCGTTATTGCCAAAGCATTGGCCGTAGAACCCAAACTGCTGATTTGTGACGAATCCGTGGCTGCATTAGATATCTCTGTACAAGCCCAAGTCCTTAATTTATTGAATGATTTAAAAGAAAAATTACAACTCTCTTATTTATTTATTTCACACGACTTAGCAGTAGTCAACTATATGTCCGATCGTGTTTTGGTTATGCATGACGGAGAAATTGTAGAAGAAAATGAGGCGGATGCCCTTTATCATAATCCACAAACTAAATTTTCAAAAGCGCTTTTGGATGCAATATTGTAAACCCATGAAATACTGTTTTACTTGTTTGTTTTTAATTTTGTGTGGTGCTTGTACTCCAGAAGATTCTCCTGAGCAAAGTACCGATGGGAGAACAGAAATGGATCAGCTTTTAGATCGAATTCCAGACGACTTAAAACCCATTTTCACCAACGCTGATACGGAGAAGTGTGCTGAATTTGCGACAATTAACCAAGGAGAAATAACCGTAGAAAACAATACATGGAACGCCACAAATTTAGCCGAGGGCAGTTACCAACAATGCATCTATCAGCACAATATTTCTGAGGAAAATAAAATAGGCTGGAAATGGTCTTACCCAGATTCGGCAACTGGGGTCAATGCCTATCCAGAATTGATTTATGGGAAAAAACCGTGGCACAGTACTTCTACAACCGCTGCTTTACCTGTGGTTATTTCTTCTATTTCACAACTGAAAGTACAATATGCTGTGGCCCTTTCTAGAAATGAAGGTGAATATAATTTAGCCTTTGACAATTGGATTTCCTCTGCAGCTTCTAGTCGACCTGAAGACATACAGTTTGAATTTATGATCTGGGAAGACTACCATGAGATTACCCCTTTCGGTGATTTCATTGCTAATGTATCCACGCCAAACGGAGACTACACATTATATATGGGGGATCCTACTTGGGAACCCGAAGGAACTAGCTGGATCTATATTGCCTTTGTTCGAACCCAAACCAGAAGAGAGGGGACAGTAGATGTTGACCTTTTACTGAACTACCTTGTTGATCAAGATCTTGTCCCAGAAGATAGTTTTTTAAGTACTATAGAATTCGGAACCGAGCTAGGAAATTCAAAAGGCTATGCCGTTATAAAATCATTTGATGTAACGCTAGAATAAGTGCTAGGGAGCTGGATTTGGGATGCTTTCTTGAACTTTTTCTATGGCACTCAATACCTCTTTTGAGAGGGTGATATCTGCAGCATCTATATTTTCATTCAATTGTTCTAAGTTTGTTGCGCCAATGATATTTGAGGTAACAAAAGGTCGGTCTGTAACAAATGCCAAGGCCATTTGAGTCAATGAAAGGTTAAATTTTTCTGCAATTTTATAATATTCTTCAGTTGCCAAAATGCTGTTTTCTCCATTAAAACGCGCCAAGTTTGGGAACAGTTTAAAGCGAGAATTTTCAGGCATCCCTTTACGGTATTTTCCAGTAAGACGACCAAATCCTAGCGGCGAATATGCCAAAAGTCCCATTCCTTCTCGCATGCATATTTCTGCATTTCCGACCTCAAATAAACGGTTAAGAAGACTGTAGGGATTTTGAACCGTTATCATTTTTGGATACCCTTTTTCTGCCAATTGTAAGCAACGGTGTATTCCCCAAGGACTTTCATTTGAAAGGCCTATATGTTTTATTTTTCCTTCATCGATCAAGGTGCCTAAAGTGTCTAAAATTTCTTCAAAATTATCTTCCCATGGGTCCTGCTCTGGATGCCCTTTATACCCTCTAACGCTAAAGAAATTCGTTTTTCGTTCTGGCCAATGCAATTGATAAAGATCCAAATAATCGGTCTTTAAACGCTTTAAACTTCCTTCCAAAGCTTCCCGTAAATGTTTGGGGCTGAAATTTTCATGGTCTCGAATATGTGCTGTATAACTTCCTGGACCCGCAATTTTTGAGGTCAGTACAACCTTGTCTCGGTTTCCCGTTTTTTTAAACCAAGTCCCCATGATACGTTCCGTATCTGCATAGGTGTCTGCCGTTGCAGGAACCGGATAAAGTTCTGCTGTATCAAAAAAGTTTATCCCACGTTCGAGTGCAAGATCCATTTGTGCATGCCCTTCTGCTTCAGTATTTTGATTTCCAAAAGTCATCGTGCCCAGGCACAACCGACTTACTTGACAGTCGGTTCCAGGTAGTGTTGTGTATTTCATGTAATTATAGTGCTTCTAAAAGGTCTGATATTTTGTCCAATTTTGGAGATAAAATGACCTCAATTCTTCTGTTTTTAGCTCGACCTGAAGTGTTTTTATTTGAAGCCACAGGCAGGAACTCTCCCCTTCCGGCTGCAGTAAGATTCTCAGGTTTTATGGTTTTGTTTTTCAATAATAGTTTTACAATCTCCGTAGCGCGTTTGGTAGACAAGTCCCAATTTCCACTCAAAGAGGCATTGCCAATGTAGGGATCTGTATCCGTGTGTCCTTCAATTAAAATAGCGATTTCTGGATTTGCAGCAAGTACCGTTGCCAACTGACCTAGGGCATTTTTTCCTGTGGGGCCAACTTTCCAACTTCCTGACTGAAAAAGTAATTTGTTTTCCATAGAAACGTATACCTTTCCGTTCTTCTGCTCAACAGATAACCCATTACCCTCAAAGCTTAACAAAGCCTCACTCAATGAATTTTTTAGGGCACTCATCAATTGTTCTTTTTCAGCGATTAAGCCTTCCAATTCCTCTACGCGAACAATGCGGGATCCCAATTCTTTTTTAAGCGAATCTAATCGATTTCGATCCATCAATAGCTCAGATTCTTTGATTTGAATTTGCTCTAAAAGCCCATTGTTTTTTGCAATGCTTTCTTGCAAAGCTGCATTGCTATTTTGTTCCAATGCAGTGTAGGCCTCTTGTAAATTGGCCAAAGTACTAGACGTTGTTTCAAGGGTTTGCCCCAATCGTTTATTTTCGTTTTCTAACGTACCCAGATGATAGCGCAAGGAGTCGTATCTGACAATTAACTGGTCGTTTTCTTTTTCCAAAGTTGCATGGTCTAATTTTAAAGCCGCATATCGGCTTTCAATTTCATTAAAAATTTTGGACGATACACAACTGCTGAAAAGCAATGCGACAAAAAGAAGAATAAAATAATTTTTCATACTATAATTATACATTTAGTTCTACCACTACAGGGCAATGGTCTGAATGGTATGCCTCTGGAAGAATATAAGCGCGTTCTATGTTTTTTTCTAAGGGGGCACTTACAAGGTTATAATCTATTCGCCACCCCTTGTTATTGGCACGTGCATTGGCACGGTAACTCCACCAACTGTAATGGTGGGGTTCTGGATTCAAATGACGAAAGGAGTCTATGAAACCACTTTTTAAAAACTTATCCAACCACCCTCTTTCTTCCGGCAAAAAACCGGAAACATTTTTATTTCTAACCGGGTCATGGATGTCTATCGCTTGATGGCAAATGTTATAATCTCCGCAAATCACCAAGTTGGGGAAGTCTTTTTTCAAGACTGAAATGTAATTGAGAAAATCATCCATAAAACGGAATTTGTATTCCAAACGTGCAACGTTTGTTCCTGAAGGCAAGTACAAACTAATTACCGAACAGTTCTCAAAATCTACTCGAATAACACGGCCCTCAAAATCCATATGATCTATCCCTGTTCCGTATACTACCGCCTTGGGTTCTTTTTTTGAAAGTATGGCTACACCACTGTAGCCTTTTTTTTGCGCAGAGAACCAATAGTGCTTGTACCCCAATTCTTCAAAAAGAACAGTTTCTACTTGTTCTTCTAGAGCCTTGGTTTCTTGAAGACAAACCACATCGGGTTGTGCCGATTTTAACCATCCCACAAAATCTTTTTTTAAGGCTGCGCGAATTCCGTTAACGTTGTAGGATATAATTTTCATCGACTCTAAATTAGGAATAAGTTTTTTATCTTGCTAAAGTCTAAACCGTAGAATCCATTAAAATATCTTTCGTGAAAAATACTGCCTTATTCTTCCCCCTATTCGCTGTTGTTTTTCTATTCTCTTTTCATAAAATAAACGCGCAAACAGAGGTGGACAGTTTACCCACGTACACAAAAGAGTGGAAAATTAACGCCTTTAACCTTTTAATTTTCCAAGCCCTTGATATAACCTTTGAAAAATACATCGACGATGAGAGCAGCTTTGGATTTTCGGCTTTGGTTAGCTTAGATGGAAACAACAGATTCAATGAAACCGCTCCTTTTTATTTTGAAACTGTTGCGCTTTCTCCTTATTACCGTATTTATTTTGGACGTGGAGCCAATGTTGGTTTTTTCATTGAAGCATTTGGAAGCCTCTCTTTCGGAAAATACGACAATTATGATTTTGATTATTACATTGATGAAGGATTGATCGATTACTACTACGATTATGACCCTTACAAATCTTTTACAGAGTTGGGATTGGGTTTTTCTGTAGGTGGAAAAATCGTGACCAAAAAGAAGTACACGGTTAGTGTTATAGCCGGAGCCGCACGAAACTTTATTTCTGAAGATGGTCCCGGAGCAATGCCTAGAGTAGGCATCACAATCGGAAGAAGATTTTAAAGGTTTTTAAGCCAGTTTTTTGGATTCAACTTGTCGTTCAATAACACAGGTAAATCGGATAATGCTACACGCTCTTGTGCCATACTATCACGATCTCTTAGTGTCACGGTCTTATCTTCCAATGATTGGTGGTCTACCGTTATGCAATAAGGGGTTCCCAGGGCGTCTTGTCTTCTGTAACGTCTCCCGACGGCATCTTTTTCGTCATAGACTACGGCATGATCCCACTTTAAATCTTCAAGGATAGACTTTGCCAGTTCAGGTAAACCGTCTTTTTTTACCAAAGGTAAAACAGCCACTTTTGTCGGCGCCAGAAGTGCAGGAAGTTTTAATACGGTTCTACTGCTGCCGTCCTCCAAGTCTTCTTCACGAAGCGCCCAAGAGAATACAGCCAAGAACATACGGTCCAAGCCTATAGAAGTTTCCACGACATAGGGAACATAATTTTCATTCCGCTCAGGGTCAAAATACTGTAATTTTTTTCCTGAATATTTTTCATGACTTCCCAAATCAAAGTCTGTTCGCGAATGAATCCCTTCCAGTTCTTTGAACCCGAAAGGAAATTTGAATTCAATGTCTGCAGCTGCATCGGCATAATGGGCAAGTTTTTCGTGGTCGTGGAAACGATAATTGTCTTCTCCCATTCCCAAAGACAAGTGCCACCTCATTCGCGTTTCTTTCCACTGTTCGTACCATTCTTTTTGGGTGCCTGGAGGAACAAAGAATTGCATTTCCATTTGCTCAAATTCGCGCATACGGAAGATGAATTGACGGGCTACAATTTCATTTCGAAATGCCTTTCCTGTTTGTGCGATTCCAAAAGGGACTTTCATGCGACTGGTTTTTTGAACGTTCAAGAAATTGACAAAAATTCCTTGTGCGGTTTCAGGACGCAAATACAAATCCATTGCAGATTCTGCTGAAGCCCCTAGTTTGGTGCCAAACATCAGGTTGAATTGTTTTACCTCTGTCCAGTTTCGCGATCCCGATTCTGGACAGGCAATGTCCAATTCTTCGATCAAAGCCTTTACATCAGCTAAATCTTCATTTTCCAAAGATTTTCCTAATCGCTTTAAAATACCGTCTATTTTTTCTTGATATCCTACCACTCTAGGATTGGTCGCAAGAAATTGTGTTTTGTCAAAATCATCGCCAAAACGCTTGGCCGCTTTTTTAACCTCTTTCTCAATTTTTATTTCAATTTTACCACAGTAATCTTCAACCAAAACATCAGCACGGTAGCGCTTTTTGGAATCCTTGTTGTCAATCAACGGATCATTGAAAGCATCTACATGGCCAGAGGCCTTCCAGGTGGTTGGATGCATAAAGATTGCGGCGTCGATTCCTACTATATTGTGGTGCAACTGCACCATGGATTTCCACCAATAATCGCGTATGTTTTTTTTAAGGGCTACCCCGTTTTGAGCATAATCATATACAGCGCTTAAGCCATCATAAATTTCACTAGACGGAAATACAAATCCGTACTCTTTGGCGTGTGAAATAATTTTTTTGAAATCTGTCATGGCACAAAAATAACCCTTTTTCGTATTTTAATGGTCCCTAACTCTTAATTCCATGAAAAAGCTTTTGTACGACCTTCTTCTCTCGTTATACAATCTTTTTTTTCCTAAACTCTGCCTGGGATGTAGGGCAGTAATTATCCAGGAAAAAAAACTGTTGTGTTGGCAGTGTAATTTGACATTTCCTTTGACGCATTTTCATCCAAAAAATAATATTGTTTTTGAAAAATTCGTTGATGACTTCCCCCTCAAAAACATTTATATACTTTGTGCATTTTACCATAAAGGAATGGCTGAACGCTTAATTTATGCCCTAAAATATGAACAACAGCCCCAGCTGGGTGTTTTTTTAGGAGAAATGCTTGGGCGCCTAGTAGAAAATTATTCTCCGAAAATAAAGGGGATAATTCCTGTTCCGCTTCATCCAAAAAGAGAACGAAAAAGAGGATACAATCAGGCTGTAAAGATTGCAGAAGGGATGGCAAAAATATTGAAATGTCCACTTTATATGCCGTTAATTAGAATCAAAAACACCCCCCAACTAGCACGTAAAAAAACAAATCGTGAAGGGATTTTGGAAAAAGCTTTCGCGTTTTCACCGGAAAAACACCTTCCGCAAGGACACTACATTTTGGTAGACGATGTCTTGACTACAGGCGCTACACTAAAAGCCTGTGCGAAAGTACTCCTCACCCAAGAAAATATCTGTTTGAGTATCGCGAGTCTAGCGTATAGGGTTTAAGATTTTATGCGTTAATTTGCATCGAAGAGTTACAGCATGCGGAATAAAATTTTTTTTGCTTTTTGTATCGTGTTGGCCACTGCCCTAAGTCGTTGTGCCAAAAGAGGATCTCCAACTGGGGGACCCAAAGATTCTATACCTCCCGTGTTGTTGAAAGCCAACCCCCCACTCAATAAAGTCAACTTTGCAGCAGATCGGGTTGTTATGCAATTTGATGAATACGTTCAACTCAATGACATTGCCACTCAATTAATAGTTTCCCCACCCATGGAACCCAGCGAATACAAAATCATTCCAGAAGGGGGTATCGTCAGTAAAAAAGTTGAAATCCGTTTTTTAGAGGCTCCACGTCCCAATGCCACTTATACCTTTAATTTTGGGTCTGCGATAGAAGATTACAATGAAAAAAATCCTCTTTCGTTTTTTAGCTATTCCTTTTCTACAGGAGATTATATTGATTCTTTGTCCATAAGCGGTTTGGTGAAAGATGCCTTTGCCCTTGAGAGTGACACAGGGATTTCGATTCAACTCTATCCCATTGACTCTACCTACAGAGATTCTACTGTTTTTCTAGACCGTCCCCTCTATGTTGGAAATACTTTGGATAGCACCTATTTTAATCTTCAGAACTTAGCCCCTGGGAAGTACGAAATGATTGCGATAAAAGATGTCTCTAAAAACTACGTTTTTGATCAAGGCATTGACAAAATTGGTTTCTTTAATGCACCCATTGAATTGCCCCAAGATTCATTGATGTTTCCAAAACTGTTTCAAGAGATTGCAAACTTTCAGTGGACCCGTCCACGTTCTGTAAACGACCATCATATAGTATTTGGTTACTACGGCCGTTTGGAAGAGCGAAAAATAGAGTTGGTCAGCGAAGTCCCTGACGATTTCGAATACCTCATTTTAAAGGACAAAGAAAAAGACACCTTACACTATTGGCATACGCCCCTACCAAAAGAAATTGACTCTCTTATTTTTCGTCTGTACGATAGAGATTCTATTCAAGAAAGTGTCGTGAAATTTTATCGCCCAGAACCGGATTCACTCATGATTACTCCTGTTCAAACGGGGGTACTTAATTTTATTGATACGCTTCAGTTTTCATCAAACCTTCCATTAAAAAGCGTGGATGAAAATTACATCCAACTTTTTGACATCGATACACTAGAGGTTCCCTTTACTTCTTTCATTTCCAAGGGAAAAGATCGCGTCTATTTTAATTTTGAAAAAGTACCGAAAGACAAATACCGCATTCAAATTTTACCCGAGGCTATAAAAGATTTTTGGGGCGCAACAAACGACACCATTCAGATGACGATCCGTACACAAGCTGTTGAGACCTATGGAACCGTTTTCTTAAACATTGAACCCAAGAACGAAGAGCAAACCTATTTTTACGAGATTTTGGATCGAAATAACGCCGTTGTCCGGAAAGGACAAAAAAATGAGCAAAACCGTTACGAAATTCCTTTTTTAAATCCCGGCGAATATCAAGTTCGCATCGTTTTAGATGTCAATAATAATGGGGTTTGGGATACTGGAAATTATCTTGAAAAAAAACAACCCGAAGAGGTATTGTATCTGGATGAACCCTTTGAGCTAAGAGCCAATTGGGATCAAAATGTAACGGTTACCTTAAAAAACTAAAGGCATCTCTATCGGCT
>CBFIJA010000018.1:0-27057 GCA_965662875.1 Candidatus Arcticimaribacter sp. | reverse complement strand
CATGACTGCAATGAACACCATGCTTACTGCTGTCATCGGAGCTGTAGGTCCTGATATTTGTGTAGGAGTTCCTCCAAAAAAGGCAGCGAAGAAGCTAACAAAAATAGCGCCATAAAGCCCAGCTGTAGGCCCTAGTCCAGAGCTAACACCAAAAGCAAGCGCCAAAGGAAGAGCGACTATTCCTGCGGTTAGGCCGCCAAAAAAGTCCCCACGAAAGTGAGAAAAGTCAAAAGAGAAAAGTTTTTTCATGATAGGGGCGTTTCATTTTATAGGTTAAGTGTGTACTACAATATACAATTTTTGAGGGGATTTATCATAACGTACCCAATCGCCTTTTTTTAGAGGTAAGGGTCTTGTGGTTTTAAGAAAAGAACGAACGGAGAATGCTATAAATTAAGTGGTGTAAATTAGTGTTTAATTGGTCGATTGGTGTAGTAAACGGTATTGCTTGTTTCAACTACTTTGACTATATTATTAGACCAGACCGATAAAAAAGGTCTTTTTTTAGCGATTATTTTTTTGAAAACGCTGTGTTTTAAAGTCCTCGCGTTTAAACTGCTGGAGTTGCTTTAAAATCGTAAAAAGGCGCTGGGATAGTTCCCTTCATCCAAAGGGATTCGGTTTCTGACGTTAATGTTAGGGGCATTCTCAATTTGGTATTGTGGATTTCTCGCATAATGCCTTTTGCCGCCGTGGTTACAATCGCCAATGACCGAATGATTTCCCCTGTTGAGGCATCTGTCCATTGATCCCAAAGTCCAGCAAAGGCAAAAAGCGTTTCATTTGCATGAGTCAGGAGGTACTTCTGTTTGTTTTTCCCTTTTGGATCTTGCCATTGCCATTCAAAAAAACCATCGGTCACTACCAAACACCGTTTAGTAGACCGAAAGGAGGGTTTTTGGTCTAGGGTTTCGACTTTGGCGTTTAGGGTAAAGCGTTGTATGTCTCTATCTTTTGCCCAATGGGGAATCAAGCCCCAATGGTGTAGAGCAGTGGTTCTGGGATTTTCATCCGCAATGACAGTGATGTGAGGATGGCTAAACCCATTAAACACCCCTGTAGCAACAGGACCTTCTGTGCCAAAGCGGCGGTGTACCGCTTCTTGTGATTGTTTTTGTTGTGCGTGAAAACACATAATTATAGTGGGTAATGAGGGTCAAAGTTAACCGATAATACATTTGTATATCAAGGATTTACCCCTATATTTGCACGCTCTTACGATTGAATGGGACAAGAGTACGATAAAAATCAAAAAACACCTTCTGTTGTTTTTCGTGTAAAGTCTTATAAAACAGCAGAATACAAATTTTAATCAGCAATGGCTGAAGAAACTACACCGCAAGCAGCTCCTGAGCAAGATGCTCCACAAGCTGCTGAAAACACACAACCCACAACCAACACAGCAGAAGATTTTCTAACCAATTTCAACTGGCACAACTACGAAGAAGGAATCGACGTAATTGAAGACAAGCAATTGGAGGAATTTGAGGCGTTGGTAAAAGAAAACTTTGTAGATACTGCAGACGATGACGTAATCGAGGGCGAGGTTGTCTTTATGACAGACCGCGAAGCAATCATTGACATCAATGCAAAATCTGAAGGGGTAATCTCATTAAACGAATTCCGTTACAATCCTGATTTAAAAGTAGGAGACAAAGTAGAGGTGATCGTGGATACCCGTGAAGACCGTACAGGTCAGTTGGTTCTTTCCCACAGAAAGGCTCGTGTAATCAAGGCTTGGGATAGAGTAAACAATGCACACGACAATGGTGAAATCGTAAATGGTTTTGTAAAATGCCGTACCAAAGGAGGAATGATCGTTGACGTATTCGGAATCGAAGCTTTCTTACCGGGATCGCAAATTGACGTTAAACCAATCCGCGACTACGACCAGTACGTTAATAAAACCATGGAATTTAAGGTAGTTAAGATTAACCACGAATTTAAAAACGTAGTTGTATCGCACAAAGCCTTGATTGAAGCGGACATTGAAGAGCAGAAAAAAGAAATCATCGGCCAGTTGGAAAAAGGACAGGTATTGGAAGGAACTGTGAAAAACATTACTTCTTATGGTGTCTTTATCGATTTGGGCGGCGTAGACGGATTGATTCACATCACCGATCTTTCTTGGAGTCGTATCAACCACCCAAGCGAGATCTTAGAATTGGATCAAAAACTCAACGTAGTAATCTTAGACTTTGACGATAATAAATCTAGAATCCAACTTGGATTAAAACAATTGAAAGCCCACCCATGGGAACAGTTGGGAGACACCATCAAAGAAGGAGAGAAAGTAAAAGGAAAAGTGGTTGTCATTGCAGACTACGGTGCCTTCATTGAAATTGAAGACGGTGTAGAAGGATTGATTCACGTTTCTGAAATGTCTTGGTCTACCCACTTACGCTCTGCACAAGATTTCGTAAATGTAGGCGATGAAGTAGAAGCTGTCATTCTAACCCTAGATCGTGAGACACGTAAAATGTCTTTAGGCATCAAGCAATTGTCGCAAGATCCATGGACAGACATCACATCAAAATACCCTGTTGGATCGAAACACAGTGGAATTGTTCGAAACTTCACAAACTTTGGTGTTTTCATCGAGTTGGAAGAAGGAATCGACGGTCTAGTGTACATTTCTGATCTTTCATGGACCAAGAAAGTGAAACACCCATCTGAAGTATTGACTGTTGGAGAAACCATTGAAGTGGTGGTATTAGAATTGGATGTTGACGGACGCAAATTGAGTTTGGGTCACAAACAAACCAAAGAGAATCCATGGGATCAATACGCAACTGAATTTGCTGAAGGAACCGTTCACAACGCAGAGTTATCTGAAATTGTTGATAAAGGAGCGACCATTGTTTTCAATGAAAACATCACAGCTTTTGTACCTTCTCGTCATTTAGAGAAAGAAGACGGAACCAAGGTTGGATTAAACGAAGCCATCGACTTTAAAGTAATTGAATTCAATAAAGAATTCAAACGTGTGGTAGCATCACATACCGCTATCTTTAAAGAAGAAGAGCGCCGTAACATCCAAAAGGCGTCTAAGCGTATTCAATCCGAAAATGCTGAAAAGACAACCCTTGGAGATTTGGACGCTTTGATGAATTTAAAGCAACAAATGGACAAAAAGTAATCGACTTACTTTTCAATACACAACCCCCTTTTTACGAAGGGGGTTTTTTTATGCCTGCCTTTAAAGCCATGCGGGAAAAAAACTTATTTTTGTATTCATGGAGTTTCAACCAAAGTTATTACTGAGTCCAGCACAAATTCAAATTGCCTTAGAGCGTTTGGCTTGTCAGTTGTTGGAACGCCACTTGGATTTCTCTGAAACGGTTCTTATCGGTCTCCAGCCTCGTGGCATAGCAGTGCTGAATCGCTTAGAAGCGATATTGAAAGCACAATACCATCTTCAGAACATTGCAACCGGGAAACTTGACATAACGTTTTTTCGTGATGATTTTCGTCGAAATGAAACCCCACATAGAGCAAGGTCCACAGAGTTGGAAGTTCCGATAGAGGGAAAAAAAGTTGTTTTGATTGACGATGTCTTGTATACAGGAAGAAGCATTCGTGCAGCTTTAACAGCGATAGACAGCTATGGTCGCCCAAGTGAAATTGAACTCTTAACACTAATTGATCGTCGTTTTAGTCGACACTTACCAATTCAACCGGATTATGTGGGAAGGCAAGTGGATGCCCTTCAAAACGATAAAGTCACTGTAAACTGGAAAGAACCGCACGGGGAAGATGCCGTGTACTTAATCAAAGACACGCATGAGTGAACTGAGTGTAAATCATTTATTGGGGATCAAGTACCTCAAAGAAGTTGATATACAGTTGATCTTCGAAACGGCTGATCGTTTTAAAGAAGTCATTAATCGTCCCATAAAAAAAGTTCCTAGCCTTAGAGATGTCACCATTGCCAATCTCTTTTTTGAAAACAGCACTCGAACCAAATTGTCATTTGAATTGGCTGAAAAGCGACTGAGCGCAGATATCGTGAATTTTTCAGCAGCTCAATCTTCCGTAAAGAAAGGAGAGACTTTAGAAGATACGGTCAACAATATTTTGGCCATGAAAGTAGACATGGTGGTTATGCGTCACCCCCATCCGGGTGCGGCTTCTTTTTTGTCTAAAAAAGTAGATGCTTGCATCATCAATGCCGGAGACGGAACCCACGAACACCCAACACAAGCTCTTTTGGATGCTTTTTCCATTCGAGAAAAACTGGGAGATGTTGCTGGGAAAAGAGTAGTTATCGTTGGGGATATTTTACACTCAAGGGTAGCCTTATCTAACATTTATGCCCTTAATGCGCTGGGTGCAGAAGTAAAAATTTGCGGTCCCAAAAGCTTGATTCCAAAGTACATTGAAAGTTTAGGAGTAACCGTAGAGCCAGACTTTAGAAAAGCCCTCCAATGGTGTGATGTAGCCAATATGTTACGTGTGCAAAACGAACGTATGGACAAAAGCTATTTCCCCAGTGTACGAGAATACGCACAGTTATACGGTTTAAATCTTCCCCTTTTAGAAAGCTTAAATAAGCCGATAGTGGTGCTCCATCCCGGACCCATTAATCGTGGGGTTGAAGTAACCTCTGCCGTGGCTGATTCTGACCAAGCCATTATTTTGGACCAGGTAGAAAATGGAGTCGCCATTCGAATGGCGGTTATATATCTTTTAGCCGAAAAACTCATCATTCCAACCAAAGCATAATGGCATTAGAAAACGTATTTCAGCTCAGTTGGCCAATAGAAAAGAGTCAACTTTCCAACCCCTTAACTTCAGATGTGATTATAACACTTTCCTCGGAAGCTGCGGAAGAACACATTCCTGATTTATTGAAAGCCTTGGCAGGGCTAGATTCTGCTGAATTTTCTTCGGTTGTTTTTACCCAAAACAGTCATTTGGCTGCATTTCCAGATTCTGTAAACGCTGTACCGAGTTTACAAGAAGCCTACGATATCATTGAAATGGAGCGTATAGAGCGCGATTTAGGGTTTTAGTTATGGAATTGACTATCCTTGGTTGCAATGCTGCAACACCTCGAAAAAATGCCCAGACCACAGCTCAGTTGTTGGAGATAAAAGGGCAAATGATTCTAATTGATTGTGGCGAAGGCACCCAAATTCAACTCCGTAAATTGGGAATCAAGTTTGCTCGTATTCAGCATATTTTTATCTCCCATTTACACGGAGATCACTTCTATGGTTTAATTGGGTTAATCAGTACTTTTCGCCTTTTAGGGCGAACGGCAGATTTGCATATTTATGGACCAAAAGGAATCAAGGATATCATCACACTTCAGCTAAAATTAGCGAAGTCTTGGACAGATTATTCGCTCTATTTTCACGAATTGGAAGGTGACGATTCGGCATGCATTTTGGACCATGAAAAGTTTACAGTAGAAACCCTGCCTTTGGACCATAGAGTGTACACCAATGGCTATCTATTTCGAGAAAAAAAGGGTCCAAGACGAATCAATAAAGCAGCCTTGGAAACCCACAATGTTAGTATAGCGGACATGGAAAACCTAAAGCAAGGAAAGGATGTTTTGTCTGAAAACGGTACTCGTATAGACAATGCAAAACTTACATTTGATCCAAAAGCGACAAAATCCTATGCTTTTTGTAGTGATACCGCTTACAAGCCCGAACTTGCTTTATTGCTAAAAGAAGTCGATGTGCTCTACCACGAAGCTACTTTTTTGGATCATCATCAAGATCTCGCCGAAAAAACAAAACACAGTACTGCTACAGAAGCCGCTAAAACAGCTGCTGCTGCGGGAGTAAACCAACTGATTTTAGGTCATTTTTCTTCGCGCTATCCCGATTTAAATGAGTTTCTTGTTCAGGCTCAACCTTATTTTGATAATGTTCATTTGGCTGAGGACGGAAAAAAGTTCCACTGGGACTAAATCTTCTCGTATGCCCATGGGGGCATTATTTTCAAAATTCTCGCTATAATTTCCCACCGTTTACTGATGTAGACCTTTCTTTTTTTTCGGAAAATGGCTTTTGCCATTTGTTGGGCAGCTTTTTCGACCGGCACCACCCAAAATAGGCCATCTCCCTTGGCCATAGCGGTATTGACAAAGCCGGGTTGTATATCCGTAATGGCAATGTTGTGTTTTTGTTTTTTACTCATGCATCGCAAAGCTTCAAGATAATTGGCTTGAAAAGCTTTTGAAGCCCCATAAGAAGGGCTATGGCGGTTTCCACGAATAGCAGCAATAGAACTTATTCCAACCAAATGACCCTGCCCCTGAACTTTGAATTGGTCATAAATAAATTGATATACTCTTGTCGTTCCGACTACATTGGTTTGAATGCTTTCCCATTCAAGTTCCCAGGTTAATTTTCGATTTAGATTTGCCATCCCTGAGGAAACAATGACCAGGTCAATTGTTTTCATTTTATTCCATAAACGCTTCAGTGCTTTTGGGGATTCTTCTAGGTCCTGAATATCCTGTTGTTGACAATATACCCTTTGGGGTGCGATGGTTTTTAGTTCCTTCAGCAGTGCCATACGTCGTGCTGTTACACCAACACTCCAACCTTCTTTCAATAGAAGTTCTGCTAATGCTTTGCCGATACCTGAACTGGCACCAACTATAATGGCATTTTTCATGTTTAAAGTTTTTCGGAAGATAAAAAAATCCCAGCAGGGAAAGTTGAACAGAAACTTTTTTCGTCCCCACTACTTATTCGTAAATTGCACTATGGAGAAGAATAAAAATATTGGTTATCTGCGAAAGTCATATGAGCAGGGCACCCTTGATGACACTGCGCTGAATGAGGATCCCATAGAATTATTTGATCTTTGGTTTAAGCGTGCAGATAACGATGATAGAATTGAAGAAGCCAATGCCATGAGTTTGGCAACTTTAGATCCAGAAGGCTATCCTAAAGCCCGTGTCGTTTTATTGAAGCAATACGGGGTGAAGGGGTTTGTTTTTTACACGAACTACAACAGCCAAAAAGGAAAAGCGATAGCTTTGCATCCTCAGGTAAGTCTAAGTTTCTTTTGGCCCGCCTTAGAACAACAAATCATTATCCGTGGAAAAGCCGAACGCGTTAGTGCAGAAACGTCTGATGCGTATTTTTATAGCCGACCTTTGGGAAGTCAATTGGGCGCAATTGCCTCTTCTCAAAGTCAATCCCTCCCTTCCAGGCAACAGTTAGAAGATCGGTTGGTTGAATTGCAAAAGCGTTATGCAGATTCACCCCCACAACGTCCAGCCCATTGGGGGGGCTATACCGTTAGCCCAAATGTTATAGAGTTTTGGCAGGGACGCCCAAATCGATTACACGACAGAATAGAATTTACAAAAAATGTACATGGACAATGGATGAGTTCACGTTTAGCCCCTTAAGATGAAAAAACTGATTCTTTTACGGCATGCAAAATCGGCATGGAGCTATGATGTTTCAGATCGCGAACGCCCCCTTCAAGAAAAGGGAATTCACGCCATTCATGCAGTAGCGGATCATTGGGCTGAATTCTTTTCGGATGCAGATGTGCTTTTGACCAGTCCCGCTAACCGAGCTTTCCATACCGCAAGTATTGTTGCAAAAGTATGCGATTTTGACTTCAATCGCGTACGTGTTCTACCCGCGCTGTATACCTTTAGCGGACAAGAATTGTTGAGAATTATTCGTCAACTGGACAATTCATGGGAAAAGGTGATTTTGATTGGGCACAATCCAGCATTTAGTGTTGTTGCTGAAAGCCTAGCAAAAACGGCTGTTCCAGAAATTAAAACTGCAGGTTGGGTAGAATTAACTTTTTCGATCAATCAATGGGAAGAAGCCAAAATAGCCACTGTGCAATGGGGATCAAAAAAAGAAGCCATAAACAAAAAATAAAACATGCAGAATCAATACATCAATAGAGAATTAAGCTGGTTGGATTTCAATGCTCGCGTTCTACAAGAAGCTGCTGATCCCTCTGTTCCGTTGATTGAACGGCTTCGATTTTTAGGAATATTTTCAAATAATTTGGATGAATTTTTTCAAGTGCGTTTTGCTACGGTAAAGCGTCTTTCTCAATCTGAAAAAACAGGAAAAAAAGCATTAAAAGGGATTGACGCCTCTGAATTGCTAGAACAAATCACCGAAGTAGTTATTGATCTCCAGCAAAAGAGTGCAAAAACCCTAAAGGCCATTGAAGAGGAGCTGGCAAAAGAAAACATCGTATTCATTACCGAAAAAGAGGTAAATGAAACCCAGAAAACTTTTTTGCAGGATTATTTTATTCAAAAGGTAAATCCTGCACTGGTCAGTGTTATGCTCACAGATCAACCTCAAGATTTCAGTGACAACACTGCTTTTTTTGTCATCCGGATGGAGGGCACTACATTGGGAGAAGTGGGTGAGGCTGCTTATGCGTTAATTGAGTTGCCTCCTAATTTAAACCGTTTTGTTGTGCTTCCCGCCAACGGAGAACTCCAACCCATCATGCTTTTGGATGATCTTATACGCCATCACCTGAATTTAATTTTTGGAATATTCAATTATACTAAAATCGAAGCACATATGGTGAAAATAACCCGTGATGCGGAATTAGATTTAATTGAAGATGTAGGGAAAAGTTACATCGACACCATCATTGAAAGCGTAAAAGATCGTGTAATCGGGGATCCTGTTCGTTTGGTATATGACCGCAAGATACATCCCGAAACCTTAGCCTATATCATGCAAAAACTTGGGATTACCATCAGCGACAGTCTTATACCAGGTGGGCGGTATCACCATCGAAGGGATTATATGAATTTTCCTAGCTTGAATCGTAAAGACTTATCGTATTCCAAATTCCCCCCTTTGCCTATTCATGGATTAAGTTTAGAAGAAAGTATCTTAACGGCTGTTGGGGAAAAAGATTTTTTAATGCATACCCCATACCACAACTTTTCTTATATAATTAAGTTTTTGCGGGAAGCCGCTTTGGATCCAAAGGTAAAAACCATTAAAATTACCTTATATCGTTTAGCAAAAGTTTCTCATGTTGTATCCTCTTTGATCAACGCGGCGAAAAATGGGAAAAAAGTAGTCGTTCAGATTGAATTGCAAGCTCGTTTTGATGAAGAAAACAACATTAGTTTTGCCGAAAAGCTGGAAGCTGCTGGTGTTCAGTTAATTTTTGGAGTTCCCGGGCTAAAAGTGCATACGAAAATCTGTGTTATAGAACGCCAAGAGGGGAAGAAACTAAGGAAATACGGATTTATAAGCACAGGGAATTTTAATGAGTCAACAGCCAAAATCTATACGGACTATACCTTATTTACTTCCCACCAGAAAGTGTTAAAAGACGTTCAAAAGGTTTTCAATTTTTTTGAAGTCAACTACAAGCTTAAAAAATACAAGCACCTTATTGTATCTCCTCATTATACTTTTTCATCGCTTTCACGTCTCATTGAAAATGAAATAGATCATCACAAAGCAGGAAAGCCTTCGCGAATTCGTTTAAAATTAAACAACATAACCAACTATAAAATCATTGATAAGTTATATGAAGCCAGTAATGCTGGGGTTCCCATAGACATGATTGTTCGAGGCGTTTGTTGTTTGGTGCCAGGCGTTAAAGGCATGAGCGAAAACATTAAAGTCATTAGTGTCGTAGATAAATTTTTAGAGCACCCGCGCTTGTATTTATTTGAAAATGGGGGCGATCCAAAAATGTATATTTCTTCTGCAGATCTGATGACCCGAAACATTGACAATAGGGTAGAAGTGGCTTGTCCAATTTTGGACCCTCGGCTACAAAAAGAATTGTTAGAGACCTTTATGATTAGCTGGAACGACAATGTAAAAGCGCGAAAGGTTAACGGAAAAATTCAAAATAGTTTTGTTCCCAAAACGCAACCGGAGAAACGTTCTCAATGGGAGATGTACCATTATTACAAAAACCAATTGTCGTAAATGGAGATTAAAAAATATGCAGCAATAGACATTGGCTCAAATGCTGTCCGCGTATTGATTGCCAATGTGGTTGAACTTGAAAATCATCCACCAAAATTCATGAAGAGTGCTATGGTACGTGTTCCAATTCGTTTAGGTGAAGATTCATTTACTGTAGGTGAGATTTCAAAGAAAAATAAAAAGCGCATGGTGCGTGCCATGAAAGCGTTCAAGCACATCATGAAAATCAATAATGTAGAGCACTACATGGCTTGTGCTACTTCGGCTTTACGTGAAGCAAATAACGCACAAGAAGTGGTGAAAGATGTGGCTGAGAAAACAGGAATTTGTATTGATGTAATCGATGGGAAACGCGAGGCAGAAATCATTTCATCTACAAATATTTTTGATTTTATAAAGCGGGATCGTACTTTTTTATACGTAGATGTCGGGGGAGGAAGTACTGAGTTTTCTGTTCTTGTAAAGGGGGAACGTGTCGCTTCAAGATCATTCAAAATAGGAACCGTTCGAATGATTAATGGTTTGGTAAGCGATAAGGTTTGGATCGAAATAGAAGAATGGATTACCGCTCAACTAAAAGACAAAGGGAAAATCGCTCTTTTGGGATCTGGTGGAAACATCAACAAACTCTTTAAATTGGGAAATGTAAAAGAAGGTCGCCCTTTGACCCTTATAAAACTCAATACGCTTTACAATAAACTGAATGCTCTAAATTATGAAGAGCGAATCGTTGAAATGGAATTGAACCCAGATCGTTCAGATGTGATTATTCCTGCTGTACAGATTTACCTCAAAGCGCTCCAATGGTCAAATTCAACTGAAATTTATGTCCCGAAGATTGGACTTTCAGACGGAATGATAAAGGTGTTGTATAAAGAACACAGTTAGCCGTGCATGGTTTCTTTCTTTCCCAGACTTTCCATCAACGCTGCTTCATAGTTCAATAGGGCTTGCCATTTCTCATCGACAAGCTCTCTGCTTTTTCCATACTTTCGGGCAAAGCTCAGAAAAGTAGTGTAATGGTTTGCTTCACTGATCATTAGTTTTTTATAAAACAAAGCCAATTTTTGATCTTCGAGTTCCTCACTCAGCAAACGAAAGCGTTCACAGCTTCTCGCTTCGATCAATGCAGCGTATAAGAGTTTATGAACCAAATGATCTTCACGACTGCCTCCTTTTGGAAAGAATTTTGTCAATTGAATTACATAGTGATCCTTTCTTTCTCTCCCTAAGGTCAACCCTCTTTCAAGCATTAGATCATGAACCATTTTGAAGTGGCTCATTTCTTCCTGTGCCAACGCAATCATTTCTTGCACCAGTTCTGTTTTTTCGGGAAACCCTATGATCATAGAAATTGCTGCGCTTGCTGCTTTTTGCTCACAATAAGCATGGTCCGTTAAAATTTCTTCAATGTTTTTTGAAACGATGTCCACCCAACGTGGATCTGTGGGAAGTTTTAATCCTAACATAACTATAAATCTAAATCCAACTCTTTTTTTAGTTTTTCTATAGCAGGATTTATTTCTTTAAAGCGTTCGTATTTTTCTTCTGCAGTATAGATAAAACTTTTTTCACTTTCTTGGTTTATTTTCACTTCGATGCGCAGACTGTAATTTTGAAGTTTTTCTCTCAAATAAGGGAAAAAAAACGTGAATTCTCTTTCCAATTCCACCTTGTTTAGGCTGTTTGGGACGCTGTATTCAATGAGGAAGTTTTCCAACAAAATAGGGCTGCTAATTTTAAAGAGGGAAGCGATGTTCTGTTCTCCCTTCTCGCTTTTAAGACTTTGATAGTCATTCCAAGTCTCCATTAATTTTTCTTGTGTAAATGCTTCATTGGGCAAGTCCTCTTTTTTCACTTCCTTTTTTTGCACCTTGTCCCATTCTTTTTTCTTTTGAATGCTTGAGAGTGAAAGTCCGGAAACGCGTTTGCCATGAACAGGAACAGCTATATTTATTTTTGGCGGCTCGGGTGCAACAATGGGTTTCTCTTCCACCGCTGTAGCTTTTTCGCTTTGGGTAGAGTCGGGTTCATGTTCGCCAGTAACATTATCCGCTTTTGTAGTTGGGTTTTTCTGTTCCGACGGAACAGGGGAGGGCGTTTCTTTTGGGGCGGACTTTTTTTGAGTAAAAAAATCAGGCGGGAGAATTACCCCTTTTTTTTTTCTCCATTTGTATGGAGGGAACAAAGCTGCATTAAGCAGAGTTCTATGTGTAGTCGTTTGTTTTTACTGGCTTTGTATTGCAGTTCACAGCCATTGCATAAATCAATGGCATTTATAAGTAATTCGGGATTTACGGCACCCGCTTGCGCTAAATATTGCGTTTGCATTTCTTCATTCATTTCCAAAATGGGAAGGGTTTTTGGGTCCTTGCACAGCATTAAGTTTCGAAAATGGGTAGAAAGTCCGTTAATAAAATTTGCTCCCTCAAATCCTTTTTGGAGAATTCCATCATAGCGCGTAAGGATTTCAGGGATATTATTCGTCAGAATTTGATCCGTCAACTGAATGTAAGTTGCGTAATCTAAAATCCGAAGGTTTTCAGATACTTTTTCAACGGTCAGTTCATTGGAGCAAAAGTTGGCCATTCGGTCAAAAATTGACAATGCATCCCGTAGGGCACCGTCTGCTTTATCAGCAATGATACGCAAGGCTTGGGTTTCAAAGGTAATCCCTTGGTCTTCGGCTACTTTTACCAAATGTTTTTCAATGTCAGAAACGGTGATTCTTTTGAAATCAAACACCTGACAACGCGACAAAATCGTCGGGATAATTTTATGTTTTTCTGTGGTTGCCAAGATGAATATGGCATGCTTTGGGGGCTCTTCAAGCGTTTTTAGAAAAGCATTGAAGGCTTGGATGGAAAGCATGTGGACTTCATCGATGATAAAAATTTTGAATTTTCCAACTTGAGGTGTTATTCGGACTTGATCGTTAAGGTTACGGATGTCCTCAACAGAATTGTTGGAAGCGGCGTCCAATTCAAAGATGTTAAATGCATAGTCTTGGTTAGGATCTATTGCTTCCCCTACCGGGGTGTTCAATTTTTTAGCTAAAATACGTGCGCAGGTGGTTTTTCCCACCCCTCTTGGACCACAAAAGAGCAAAGCCTGAGGCAATTGATTTTTAGAAATGGCATTCTCCAAGGTTTGTGTAATGGCCTGTTGGCCTACAACGTCTTCAAAAACCTGTGGCCTGTATTTCAGTGCTGATACAACAAAATTTTCCATGCTTTTCAAATGTAAAAAAAAGCGATGGTCCATGGGGGCTTGACCGTTAAAAATGAAGCGAAAATTATTAACAAAGCCCTACCTTTGTCTCAAGCAGGTCTCTTATCGCTGCCCGTATTAATACGGGGAGAGGAAAGTCCGGACACCATAGAGCAGTATAGCGGGTAACACCCGTCGTTCGCTTAGGCGAATAGGACCAGTGCAACAGAAAGAATGTACAGTTCGGCTGTAGTGAAACCAGGTAAACTCTATACGGTGCAACGCCAAGTAAATTTGCGTTTGAGAGCGGCTCGCTCGATGTAAAAGGGTAGGCGGTTAGAGCTTATGAGTAATTGTAAGCCTAGATAAATGATAAGACACGACAGAATCCGGCTTATGGCCTGCTTTTTTATCTTTCGAGTGGAACAAAAAAACTGAATTTATTGCTGCCATAAATCCTTTCCTCTTGGCATTGAGGGTGATCTGAAAAGCTGTATTGTTTGCTGTGTTCTACAATCAATTGCCCGTCTTTTGTAAGCCAATCGTTATTTAAAACTTCAGCAATTAAGTTTTCAAAACTAGTTTTGTCTAAATCATAAGGAGGGTCCGCAAAGATGACATCAAAGCTCCGATACGGGGAAGCTAAAAATTGAAACACATCGGTTTGTACCACTTTTACGGGAATATCCAGTTGATTTGCCGTTTCTTGAATGAATCGGGTACAATGCCTGTTTTGGTCCACAGCCACGATATCAGTTCCCCCTCGGGAAGCAAATTCATAGCTGATGTTTCCAGTTCCTGAAAATAAATCCAATACCGTGCATTCATGCAAATCAAAACGATGCATTAAAATATTAAAAAGCGCCTCTTTGGCCCGATCTGTGGTGGGACGTACAGGAAGTTTTTTAGGCGCAACAATACGGCGCCCTTTGAGTTCACCCGAGATGATTCGCATCAGCCAAAAAAGTTTTGAAAGAACGGGATAGGGCTTTTTACTTCTTTGTCTTCTTGCGCAGTAGTTAAGTATTCTACTTCGGGATGAAAGTCGGTTGCCCCCTTGTAGTATTTTTTATAGGGGGTAAATTCCCCTAAGAAATAAAGTTTAAATTGTTCCGGTTTTAGGTAAAATTGCTCCGTGACATAGAAGAGATAATACAAGAAGTCATCAGCATTTTTTTGCTCAAACGTATTTTGAAGCAATAGTTGAGAGCCCTGAAATAAAAAGAGGTCAAAATAGCCTTTTCGTAAATGGATAAAAATGTGCCGTTTAGGGCTACCTGAAGAAACTTCTTTAAGGTAGGGGAGTAGGGCACTTGAAAAATGTTTTGTTTTTACTTTTGAAAAACTGGATTGAAGCAAAGAAACCATTGCTTTTTTCTGCGGATAAACAACTGTTAAAGACAATTCTGACACATCATCTGTCCCTGTATCTTCTTTTGAACTTACAGGCATTGCAGCCTTTAGATAGTCCTCTTTTATGGCTGCATCATAAAGGGGAGTAGGAACCAATATACTTTTTGCATCGAAGAAATATACCTGAACATTTTCAGTAGGGATGTTTTGACTTGATACAAAGGTTTGAATGTCACTTTCTTTGGGCAAGTTGTGCTCAAACGGAAAAGCGAATGTCTGCTCTTGGGTACAAAAAGAAAATCCATCCTTGAGCACAAGGATGGACAATTCATTAATATCGTGATTTTTGTTAGTTAGTTGCATCAAAAATCGTTGGCCAGTTACCATTGTTACTCACTTCTGTGAGTGATCCCAACACTAAAGCAGGACCGTTTACACCGTCTACTGATACCGTTTCCTTTTCTTGTGCCAATAAATCTGCATTTTGATCGTGTAAAACAACGTCCTTACTAACACTTACTTCGAAGACAGGAACTCTGAATCCATTCTTTTCTATAATATCAGATTTGATACTGAAAGTGCTGTCTTGTACTCCCTCAATCGGAACATAAGCCATGTTTTTGTAATCGTCACGGTCTTTAAACAAAGAATCTTTAACGGAAACATAGCCAAGTGTGTCGATAACGACTACTTCGCGAAGCATGTCGATACGGTAAACTTTGTCATATTCTAAAAAAGAAGAATCTCTTTTTTGTGTTAACGTAAAAATCCCACTGTCTATAAAGCTGATAAGGCTATCAAAATTATTTGCATAAACCCCTTTTACATCCTTGTGTGCAATCTGTGCTTTACGAATGTCCTTCAGGCGATTAATCACCTTTGCATAACGCTCGTTTTTTGTTTTATTGAAGTTGATTGGACCGTTGATTGAATCATAAATCTTGTAACTAAAGAAAACGATTAAAATCCAGAGTAGGGCTTGAATTGCAATTTTCATTCTATAATGTTTGTTTGAAAACAAAACTACAATTTTTTTTTATTCATAAAAGTATTTGCGAAATGAATTATCTTCCCCAAAAATATTGCGATGAACCCATCAGAATTTCGGGCAGAACTTCTCAAAAGTTTTCCCTTTACGCCAACACCTTCTCAGCAGCAATGTTTAGGAAAAATGGCTGAATTTCTGACTTCTACAGATAAAGATGAGCTTTTTTTGATGAAAGGGTACGCGGGTACTGGAAAATCTACTCTTATTGGGCATGTGGTTCGGCAACTGCCCAAGTTAAAACACAAAGCCGTTTTGATGGCTCCCACGGGTCGTGCAGCAAAAGTAATGGCCGGTTATGCCAAGCGGAAGGCTTTTACCATACACAAGCAAATTTACTACACCAAAAGTGAAGGCGGGAGTGGAATGCAATTTGTTCTTAAGCCCAATAAATACAGAGATACATTATTTATTGTCGACGAAGCCTCTATGATAGGCGATGATCGTCAAAATGCTAAACTCTTTGAAAACGGTTCTCTTTTGGACGACTTAATGCAATACATAGACGCCGGTAAAAATTGCAAGTTGCTGTTGGTAGGTGATCCCGCACAATTGCCTCCTGTTCATTTAACGTTGAGTCCAGCTTTGGATGCTGAAAATTTAAATTACGGTTTCAATAAAAAAGTTCATTCTGCTGAACTCACAGAGGTGATGCGGCAGTCAGAAGGTTCAGGGATTTTACAAAACGCAACAGTGCTTAGAAATCAGTTGGAATTCGAGGATTACACAGGGTATACCTTTGATTTAGATCGTCCAGACGTTAAACGTTTGATGGAGGGGAACGAAATTTTGGAATGTTTAGAAACAGCGCTGAATGATGAAGGTCCAGAAGAAACAGTATTCATTGTTCGTTCCAACAAGCGCGCAAATCTTTACAATCAAAATATCAGAGCGCGCGTTTTGTTTTTGGAGGCGGATTTGTCCGTCGGCGATCAGTTAATGGTTGTAAAAAACAATTATTTTTGGTTGGAACCTGAATCTGCTCCTGGCTTTATCGCCAATGGAGATTTGATAAAAATTCAGCGCATCCTCACGCATAAGGAAATTTACGGTTTTCGTTTTGCCAATGTAGAAGTAAGCCTAGTGGATTATCCCAATACCCCTGCTTTTGAAACCACCCTTTTGTTGGATACCTTAACTTCAGAATCTTCTTCCTTGTCTTATGAAGAAGGAAATCAGCTCTACCAAGCAGTTCAAGAAGACTACGCCCATTTAACTTCCAAATACAAGCGTTTTATGGCGGTAAAAAACAACCCTTACTTCAATGCATTACAGGTCAAGTATTCTTATGCTATAACCTGTCATAAATCCCAAGGGGGGCAGTGGAAAAAAGTATTTATTGAGCAGCCTTATCTCCCTGAGGGGCCAGACAAAGATTATTTTCGTTGGTTGTATACCGCGATGACCCGCGCCCAAGAGCAACTCTATTTGGTCGGTTTTTCAAAAGACTACTTTCCTTCTGCAGATTAACAAAATTAAACCGCTATTTTTGTCATACATGAAAACCATTGCTGTTATTCCTGCGCGCTATGCTGCCCAACGATTTCCAGGAAAGTTGTTGCAAGATTTGGGAGGTGTACCCATCATTGTGCAAACCTACCGCACCGTTTTAGCCACACAACTTTTTGATGAAGTACTTGTAGCAACGGATGATAGCCGTATTGCTGAAGCCATACAAAAGGAAGGCGGAAGTGTTTTTATGAGTTTAAAGGAGCACGATTGTGGGAGTGATCGTATAGCCGAAGCCATTGCACATAAGCCAACAGATATTGTTGTGAATGTCCAAGGAGATGAGCCTTTTATTCACAAACAAAGTTTAGCGGAGTTGTTGGAGGTTTTTTCACATGACACTAAAAATCAAATTGATTTGGCTTCTTTGATGTTTCCCCTAGAAGAAAAGTCAGCGGTTGAAAACCCCAACAATGTAAAGGTAATTGTGGATGAAAATGATTTTGCTTTGTATTTTTCACGTTCTCCTATTCCGTATTATCGAGACGATACCTTGAAAAAATCGTACTACAAACACATCGGCATCTATGCGTTTAGGAAGCAAGCCCTAATGGAGTTTAGTAAAAGCGAAATGACGCCTCTAGAAAAAGCCGAAAAAATAGAATGCATTCGTTATTTGGAACACGGGAAAAAGATGAAAATGGTGCGTACCCAGCATGAATCCATTGGAATAGACACCCCAGAAGATTTAGCATACGCCTTAAAAAAAATAAACGCTTAAGTTATGTTCCGCTACCTTTGTGTGTTTTTTGCATTTTATGTTTTTCGCTTTCGCTTGAAAGGCGACTTTCCAAAAGATAAAAAATTTGTAATTGCTGTAGTGCCACACACTAGTAATTTGGATTTCCTTTTGGCAATCGGAGTGCGTACGTATTTAAAAGAACCCATTCATTTTGTAGGAAAGAAAGAATTATTTACGCCTTTAACGTCTTGGTTTTTTAAAGGATTGGGGGGGATGCCTCTCAATCGTAAAAAAAACGAGAATGTGGTAGAAGCCATAACGCGTATGTATAGTGAAGAAGATGTTTTTCGGATGGCGATTGCTCCGGAGGGGACCCGGAAAAAAGTAGATGAATGGAAAACGGGATTTTACTATATCGCTAAGGCGGCAAAAGTGCCAATTCTTCCTATTGCCTTTGACTGGGGAACACGCACCATGACATTTCATCCTCTCTTTATACCCACAAGGGACAAAGAAAAAGATTTCACTTATCTGAAGTCACTGTTTAAAGGAACGGTTGGTCGAGTGCCAAAATACACTTAAGTGTAGTTTTTCTTAAGCGCTGGCATCCATATTGTGGTAGACGTTTTGAACGTCATCGTCTTCCTCTATTTTTTCAATCAGCTTTTCTACCTCTTCGACCTGCTCTGCGGACAATTGGGTAAGGGTCTGAGGAATGCGTTCAAAACCGGAAGAAAGAATTTCAAAATCGCGATTTTCCAGTTCTTTTTGGATGCTTCCAAAATTTTCAAAAGGTCCGTATAGCAATACTCCGTCTTCGTCAGCAAACACTTCTTCAACACCAAAATCGATGAATTCCAGCTCTAATTCTTCAGGATCTACTCCTTCTGCATTGATGCGAAAATTACACGTACGGTCAAACATAAACTCTACCGAGCCCGAGGTTCCTAAGTTTCCATTGGCTTTGTTAAAATAGGAGCGTACATTCGCTACTGTCCGGTTGTTGTTGTCTGTTGCCGTTTCAACCAGAATGGCAATACCATAGGGAGCATAACCTTCAAACAAAACCTCTTTGTAGTTTTCAGTGTTTTTATCCGAAGCTTTTTTAATGGCCCGTTCAATGTTGTCTTTGGGCATGTTTGCCGCTTTGGCATTTTGAATTACAGCCCGTAGACGCGAGTTGTTGTCAGGATCTGGTCCTCCTTCTTTTACAGCCATAACGATATCTTTCCCAATGCGGGTAAACGTTTTGGCCATGGCCGACCAGCGTTTCATTTTTCGTGCTTTTCTAAATTCAAAGGCTCTTCCCATGCTTTTTCTTTTGAAGATGCACAAAGATAAAAAACTTTAGGAAGTGAAAAAGCACAAGCTTAGGGCGGATAAATGAAGTTTATTGCGGTCTGTTTTATCGTTCTGAGACAGGCAAGTAAGAGTCGTCTAGGATTTCGTCACAGGTCGGAAGAAGGTGGTTTGGAAGTTTATTCTCTTTTGGTAAAACGGCGATATAGCGCATTTCATTGGTAGTATACACTTGTTTAAACACCAAGCTGTTCCAACCGCGTTTAGTGGCCAAACGCTTGTGGAAATCATAATGGGTGATCAGGTCTGTGGTGCCCAAATGAAAAATGCCCGTACACTTTTGGTTGATGATGTAGTGGATTTGTTGGGTTAACTTCCGGTCACTGATCAAGTTGACGATGGTGTTGGGAAATACTTCCAAAGGTTTTTTTTCTTTCATCAAAGCTTCTATTTCTTTGATTCTAGGGGAGTGTAAACCGTATACCATCGGCAATCGAGCGATCACGTATTTGCTTTGAGGTAACCGCATGATGTCGTTTTCAATTTGAATTTTTAATCGACCGTAAACGCTTTCTGATAGTGTTTTATCAAATTCATAGGAAGGGTAGTGGTGAAAAGCATCATAAACATTAGAGGAAGACAAAAAAAGCAATCGGCAATTGTACAATTCTATATATTCAATCAATTGCCGGTGCAGGTCTATTTGGTCTTCAAAAGGTCCGCGTATGGCTGAGATGATTAATTTAGGTTTTACTTTTTTTAAAATATCATCTACACCTTGTTGGGTGTGGTCAAAATGATAAAAATGCTTGTTTTTTTTAAAAGCTTTGCTAGAGAAATAGGTGCCGTATGTAGCATAATAGGGACTCAGTTCTTTGTAGAGGGCATTTCCTATAAAACCACTAGCGCCTAAAATTAAGATTCGTTTCACCCCAGAACTATTTAGACCTTATAGAAAGGGAGTTTAACCACTTTTGCGGCCAAGGTTTTATTGCGTACTTGAATGAAGATTTCACTTCCTAAATGGGCTTTTTCCGACGGAACATACCCCAGACCAATGGCTTTTCCTAGTGAAGGCGACTGAGTGCCAGAGGTTACTTCACCTAGATTTTTGCCATCAGCATTTGTGATCCGGTGCCCTGTTCTTGGTATTCCGCGGTCGATCATTTCAAAACCGACTAATTTTTGAGCCGTACCTTCTGCTTTTTCTGCTCCTATGGAGTCGGCATTCACAAAGTTGGTTTCGGGACGCGTTACCCATCCTAAACCTGCGGATATAGGCGAACGCGTATCGTTGATTTCATTTCCATACAAGCAATATCCCATCTCTAGGCGTAGGGTGTCTCGAGCAGCTAAGCCAATGGGTTGTATCCCAAAGGGCGAACCTGCAGATAAGACTGCATCCCAAAGAACTTCTACGTCTTCATTTTTACAGTAGATTTCTACACCTCCTGCACCGGTATATCCTGTAGTGGCGACAATAATTCCTTTCAAACCGGCAAAAGTTGTGGTGGTATGTGCATAAAATGGCAGATCATTCAAATGCACTTCAGAAAGGCTTTGCATGGCCTCTATGGCTTTAGGCCCTTGAACTGCCAATAGCGAGTAGCTTTCGGATGCGTTCTGGATCTTCGCTTGAAATTCTGTATTGTTTTTTTCTACCCAAGACCAGTCTTTTTCAATATTGGATGCATTGACGACCAAAAGATATTTTTCCTCAGATAATTGGTAAACAATCAAGTCATCAACAACCCCTCCGTTGTGGTTTGGGAAATAATTGTATTGTGCCTTTCCAGGGCTCAATTTGCGGATATCGTTACTGCAAATGCGTTGCAAAAGAGGAAGTGCTTGCGGGCCTTCAATAAAAAATTCACCCATATGTGAAACGTCAAAAACCCCCAGTTTTTGGCGTACACATTGATGTTCTTCTTTGATGCTGCTGTAACTAACCGGCATCTCAAAACCACCAAATGCTACCATTTTGGCGTCTAATGCTTTGTGAATTTCATTAAGTCGAGTCTTTTTCATAGCTTTCAAAGAATTTGAAACAACAACGCTAAAGTAGCGTATTTCAAGAGTAAATAATTGAATTTTATGCATCTTATTTCACGACTTTTTCACAGCTGTATTTTTCTTTTTGGTTTTGTGTTTATGCTAAAAGCTCAAAGCCCTTCAGCCGAAAAAATACAATTTCATAAAGAGCGTCGTACCCTTTTACAAAATCAAATGGCACCGAATAGCGTGGCCGTTGTTTTTACTAATCCTATACGGAACCGTGCCAATGATGTGGACTACATCTTTCATCCGGATCCAAATTTTTATTATTTGACGGGCTGGAGAGAGCCGCAATCTGTATTGCTGTTGTTTTCTTCCCCACAATACGACGCGCAAGGCGCCTATAAAGAAATCCTCTTTATCCAAGAACGCAACCCTAGGGCAGAACAATGGAATGGAAAACGTTTGGGTCTTGGGGGAGCAAAAGCTTTGGGTTTAGAACGGGTAGCAGAGCGGCAATCTTTTGAAAGTTTTCCTATAAATTATGATGCCTTTGATGAAGTCTTGATAGTTGACTTTAAGAACGACGAACGTGATAACCCAAAGGACTCCTCTGATTTATACAGTTTGAAAGCCCATTTGAAAAAAGCATTGCATTTTCCAGAGAATTTTAATAAAAACCTATACCAACTGCAGCAAGCCATCCGAACCGTGACCGCTGAAGATTTTGATCAATTGAAACGCCGTGTAGCATGGTATGCTGAAAATGATCCTGCCGTTGCGAAAGACGAAATCATTCAAGATTTTTTGACCTTAGAAACGCTTGAAGTTCCTGCTGATTTAAAGATGAAAACTGCTTTTGAATTGCGTCGTTATAATTTTGATGTTCAAAAGCTTGAACGCTTTTTAGGGAATTTGCGTGAAGAAAAAACGGTTTATGAAATGCAACTACTAAAGAAAGCCATTGAAATTTCCGCCATTGGACAAGTAGAGGTTATGAAAGCGATGAAACCCGGGATGTCGGAGCGTGAGATACAAGGCATACACGAATATGTGTTTAAAAAATATGGGGCAGCTTACGAAGGTTACCCCTCTATAGTCGGGGCTGGGCACAATGCCTGTGTCTTGCATTATATTGAAAACAGCGCTATCCCCGAGGCCCAAGATTTAATGCTTATGGATTTGGGCGCAGAGTATCAAGGTTACACTGCTGATGTAACACGAACCATTCCGGTTGAGGGAACTTTTTCTATGGAACAGCGTTTGTTGTATCAGATTGTATATGAAGCTCAAGAAGCGGGTATAGCAAAGGCTGTGATAGGCTCTACTTCTGCTGAAGTAACCCAAGCGACCCAAGGAGTTGTAAAAAAGGGTTTGCTTGATTTAGGCATCATTACAGACGCAAAAGAATTTAGAAAATATTATCCTCATGGTGCGGCCCATCACATAGGTTTAGATGTTCATGACTTAAGCAATTACGGTCCTTTCCCAGCCAACAGTGTCATTACGGTGGAACCCGGGATATACATCCCTGAAAACAGTCCATGCGATCCAAAATGGTGGGGGATAGGTATACGTATAGAAGATGATATTTGGATTACTGAAAACGGTCCGATTAATCTTTCTGCCAAAGCCCCTAGACACTGGAAAGCCATTGAGGAAATGATGGCACAACCCTCTCCTTTAGATGCCTTTGAATTGCCTGAATTGTCTACGAATTGATCAAGAAAGCTTTAAGATCTGCATAAGAGGAAATCGGTGTGCTTTTCTTCTCTTTGTCAAATAAGGATTGAATGCGTTCCGGAACCTCTACCTCTATGTCTAAGGTATCTTTAACTGTATCCAAAAATTTAATAGGATGCGCTGTCTCTAAAAATAAACCATAAGCGTCTTGCTGGGTTTCTAAGTATTTTTTTAGTCCCAAGTAGCCCACTGCACCATGGGGATCTGCAACATAACCACTTTTCGAATGGATTTCTTTTAATCCAGCTTTTGTCTCTTCGTCATTAAACGAATAGGCCGTAAGATTTTTTGCTAATTCTGGAAATGAGGCGTTGTATATTTTTTGGATGCGAACAAAATTACTCGGGTCAGAAACATCCATTGCATTGGACAGAGTAGGTACTGTAGGTTTTGGGGTGTAGCTTTGGGTTTCCATATACCTCGGAACGGTAGCGTTTACATTAGTGCTGGCAATAAAATGATCGATGGGTAAACCCAGTTTTTTCCCCATCATTCCTGCACAAATATTTCCAAAATTTCCACTGGGAACCGAAACAACCAATTTTTGATGCTTGTCTTTTAGCGCCCTGTAGGCGATAAAGTAATAGAGCATTTGCGGTAACCAACGTGCAACGTTGATTGAGTTTGCAGAAGTCAATTGCCGAACATCTGTGATTTCAGCATCCAAGAAGGCAGTTTTTACCATGTCTTGACAGTCGTCAAAAACGCCATCAACCTCTAGGGCAGTTATGTTTTGCCCCAAAGTAGTCAATTGCTTTTCTTGAACTTCACTTACCTTTCCTTTGGGATACAAAATGACAACTTCTATGCCATCAACTCCTAGAAAACCATTGGCTACAGCTCCTCCGGTATCTCCTGAAGTCGCTACCAAAACCGTTACTTTTTGCGCTCTATTTTTTTGATTCAAATGCCCCAAACAACGGGCCATAAAACGTGCTCCAACATCTTTGAATGCTAAGGTTGGTCCTTGAAACAACTCCAATGTTGCTGTTCTTTCTGTGATTGGAACTATGGGGAAATCAAAATCCAAAGTTTCGGAAATAATTTCTTTAAGCGCTGCTTCTGGGATGCTTTCTGCCACAAAAGGTTGCATTACTTTTAAGGCCATTTCATGAATGCTCATTTGATCGATTTGCTCAAAAAAAGAAGCGGGGAGGGGGCGTATATTTTGTGGGAAGTATAAACCTCTGTCTGGAGCAATGCCTTGGACTACAGCTTCAGCAAAAGAAGCCGTAAGTGTGGGGTTGGATAAACTGTAATACATTATTTTTCAGCTAATATTTTGATTCCTTCAGTATTTATTTTGGAACAATAGGTGTCAAATTCAATGTCAAATGAAGTTAAAGCTTTTGCCATTGCGTTTTTGACATTTTCGGCTGTTTCTTGTCCTTTACACAATGCAAAAACAGAGGGTCCAGATCCAGAAATCCCACTTCCCAATGCTCCTGCATCATTTGCCTCCTTTTTTAAGGCGCTAAATCCGGGAATCAGTGCAGATCGATTGGGTTCTACAATTACGTCAACAAGCGCTCTACCGATCAGATCATAATCTTCAGTATACAATCCGCTTACTAGTGCTGCTAGATTTCCCCATTGTTGAATGGCTTTTTCTAATGCAATTTTTTGTTTTAAAACGGAACGAGAATCGGAGGTTTTTAATTCAATTTTTGGATGTATTACGGCTGTATACAGTTCCTTCGGGCTTGGTAACGCAATGATGTCTGGAGTTTTACCACAGCGTACTAGAGTAAATCCCCCCAATAACACCGGAGAAACATTGTCTGCATGGGGTGTGCCGCTAGCCAATTCTTCTCCTTTCATGGCAAATGCAATCAATTCTTTTGCAGAATAGGGCGAACCTAACAAGTGGTTGATCCCAAATACTGCACCCGCAGAACTCGCGGCACTGCTTCCAATGCCACTTCCTGCTTTAATGCCTTTGTAAATTTCAATTTCAAAACCACCCTTATAATTTTGGGCTTCTAGAAGCGCTAATCCTGCTACCCCTGCCACATTTTTTTTTGTTTCTAAGGGAAGATTTTGTCCTTCAATTTTTGTTATGTGAATCCCCGGTTCATCTACTTTTCGAATCACCATTTCGTCTCCTACAGGTTCTAAGCAAAAGCCTAACACATCAAAGCCACAGGAAACATTGGCGACACTGGCGGGGGAAAAAAGTCGTATTTCTTGCATGGTTTAGCGTTTTCCGATTCTAATGATGTCAGCAAAAATTCCAGAAGCTGTTACATCTGCACCAGCACCCGCACCTTTGACAATCAGGGGTTGTTCAGGGTAGCGTTTGGTAAAAAACAAGATGATGTTATCGCTTCCTTCAAGATTATAAAAATCGTGTCCTTCTGGGATTTGTTGTAGCCCTACACTGGCTTTTCCATTTTCCAGTTGTGCAACATATTTTAATCGTGCATTGTTTTTTTCAGCATCGGCTAAGAGGGCATCAAAGTGCGCCTTGTGGGATTCTAAGGAAGTAAAAAAGTGGTCGTTGTCAGGGGTATCCAAACATGCTTGTGGTAAAAACGGTTGATTTTCTATTTCTTCCAATTCAATTTGTATTCCACTTTCCCGTGCCAGGATTAAAATTTTTCGGGCAACGTCAATTCCGCTGAGATCAATTTTCGGATCCGGTTCCGTGTAGCCCTCTTCTTGTGCTTGAATGACAACGTCTTTGAAGTTTACACCCTGCTTAAAATTATTGAACACAAAATTTAGACTTCCTGAAAGAACGGCCTGAATTTTGGTGACTTGATCTCCAGAGGCAATTAAATTATTTAGAGTATCAATGACAGGGAGACCTGCTCCTACATTGGTTTCGAACAAAAATGGACTGCTGTATTTGCGTGCTGCAAGCTTTAAATTTAAATAGTTGTCTAAAGCATCTGCACAGGCAATTTTATTGCAGGTAACTACCCCGATATTGTTGTTTAGATAGCGCAAATACTCTAACGCAATTTTCGCATTTGCCGTATTGTCTACAAAAATACTGTTGCGAAGGTTTAGTGACTTTGCATGTGTAAAAAACGAATCTGTATCCATGGACGTGCTGCTATTATCCAATAGACTTTTCCAATGATTCAGATCAATTCCCTCTTCTGTAAAGAGCATTTTTTTGGAATTGGCAATGGCGATAACACGAATGCGAAGCAATAGGTTGTCTCGCAAGTAGTCTTTCTGTTGCTCAATTTGTTCTAGCAACTTGCTTCCAACATTACCGACACCGATAACAAAAAGGTTTAATTCTTTAATGTTGGCTTCAAAAAAGGCTTCATGTAATGCATTGAGGGCTTTTTTAGTATCATTAGCACTGATGATGATAGAGATATTTCTTTCCGATGCTCCTTGTGCAATCGCTCTTATGTTTACGTTGTTTACCCCTAGTGTACTGAACATTTTTCCGCTGATGCCTTGGTGATTTCGCATGTTATCACCAACAATGGCAACATTGACCATGTCATTTTCTACTGTGCTGGGAGAAACTTTATTCAAGCTGATTTCAAAGGCAAATTCATCATCGATAATTGATTTTGCCAATGCTGCGTCCTGAGAACGTACCCCGATGCAAATGGAGTGTTCTGAAGAGGCTTGTGTGATCATGATGACATTGATCCCCTCAAGCGATAATGCCTCGAACAAACGTTTTGAGAAACCTGAAATACCTACCATACCACTGCCTTCAAGGCTTACCAATGACACATCGCTGATATGACTGATGCCTTTTACAGCGTGTCTATCTGGATCTGCAAGGTTTTGATTGATTACTGTTCCAGCTTCCTCGGGGGCGAAAGTATTTTTGATGTATACGGGGATATTTTTTTCTACCAACGGTTGAAGGGTAGGCGGGTATATCACTTTGGCACCAAAGTGAGAAAGTTCCATGGCCTCTAGATACGAGAGTTGTTGAATGGGGGTCGCTTGACTCACCCATTTAGGGTTTGCGGTATACATGCCACTAACATCCGTCCAAATTTCTAGACAATCGGCGTTTAAAACATGGGCAAGGATTGAGGCTGTAAAATCAGAGCCTCCTCTGCCCAATGTTGTGGTTTCTCCTTGAGCATCTTGCGCAATAAATCCAGGAACCAAAATCATTTCATTTGCAATCGTACTAAAGTAGGTGTCACAGTCCGATTGTGTTTTTTCCCAATTCACAATTTGTTTTTGATGGACCTCTGTGGCGGTTATAAGTTCACGGGCATCTTTGCGCTGGACATCAAAGTCTTCTTGTTCAAAAACACGCTCTAGAAGTGTACTGGAAAGCAATTCTCCAAAGCTTGTGA
>CBFIJA010000017.1:0-28691 GCA_965662875.1 Candidatus Arcticimaribacter sp. | reverse complement strand
ATTGCCCAATTTACTTTTTACGCTTCATTAAAGTTGCTTCAATATCCTTAAGAGTATAGCCTTTTGCCTGCAATAAAATGAGATAATGAAAAAGTAAATCTGCACTTTCGTTTAAGAAAAGTTCTTCGTTGTCGTCTTTGGCTTCTATTACAGTTTCTACTGCCTCTTCCCCTACTTTTTGAGCAATCTTATTGATGCCTTTTCGAAAGAGAGAAGCTACATAACTGTCCTGATTGTCTTCCGCTTTTCTTTCTGCAATGGTATTTTCCAAGGCTGAGAAAAACCCAAATTGAGCGGCATTGTCTTCTCCCCAACAAGTAGCTGTTCCTTTGTGGCAAGTGGGGCCCATAGGTTTCGCTTGAATCAACAGGGTGTCTTGATCACAATCTGCCTTGACGTCTATAAGTTGCAGTACATGTCCACTCTCCTCCCCTTTTGTCCATAAGCGCTCTTTAGAACGACTGTAAAAGGTAACCCGACCCGTTTCTTGCGTTTTTTCGAGTGCTTCCTCATTCATGTAGCCTAGCATTAGCACATTCTTTGTCGTGGCGTCTTGCACAATTGCAGGTAAAAGACCGTTTGGGGATTTTGAAAAATTAAGTTCCATATGCATTAGATTCGAACAGCAATTTGCTGTTGTTTGAGTTGTTGTTTTAATTCTGGGACACTGATTTCACCAAAATGAAAAATACTGGCTGCAAGGGCAGCATCTGCTTTTCCATGGGTAAAGGTATCTATAAAATGTTGCGGAGTTCCAGCACCCCCAGAAGCAATAATGGGAATATTGACTTCCGTTGAAAGTTTGGCCAAGGCTTTGTCTGCAAATCCCCCTTTGGTTCCATCATGGTCCATAGAGGTGAATAAAATTTCTCCTGCACCGCGTTGCTCTACTTCTTTTGCCCATTCAAACAAGTTGATTTCTGTTGGGACCTTCCCTCCTACCAAATGCACAATCCACTCCCCATCCATTTGTTTGGCGTCTATGGCCACCACTACACATTGACTGCCAAAAGCTGTTGCCAATTCATTGATGAGCTCAGGACGTTTTACAGCGGCAGAGTTGATGGACACCTTGTCGGCTCCGTTTTTCAGTAAAATTGCTACATCTTCTACTGATGCGATTCCCCCGCCTACGGTAAAAGGAATGTCTATAGCAGCCGCTACTTTTAGCACCAAATCGGCTAATGTTTTGCGTTTTTGTTCTGTAGCTGAAATGTCTAGGAATACCAATTCGTCGGCATTTTCTTCAGCATATTGTGCAGCCAATGCTACAGGATCCCCCGCATCGCGAAGGTTTACAAAATTTACCCCTTTTACGGTGCGTCCGTCTTTGATGTCTAAACAAGGAATAATGCGTTTGGTCAGCATACTATTCGTTTAATTGTGTTAAATCTTGGTCGGCGTAAAAGCCCAAATCCTCTGTGGTTAGTTGCTTTATCCAAAAGGCCACTTGCCCAACATGATAGGAGAAATGTTCCACCGCATGCAGCACTGCTCCTAGGCCGCTAAGATCAAATCCCTGTACTTTTCGAAAACTTAACCAAGTTGCTTCTGGAGCATTCTCTATCGTAGCAATGGCTTCGGCTATTGTTTTATCTAACAAAGAAAGCAGTGCTCTTTTTGTAAAACCCGAGCGGGTGGAGAATTCTTTTTCCCTTACTCGCTTGTCTTGAATTCCGCCCAAAGAAGAAATGATGTATTGCGTCATGTTACCACAGCTGTGTAAGATTTGGTTCCCTAAACTGTTACCATTCTTACTTGGAATTGCCCATACATCTTTTTCTTCCACTTTCTCAAATGCCAAATGCAGCATACGTTGTCCTTCCTTGAGTCGGAAAATGGCGTTTTGCTTGAATTCATTGAGCAGGGCGTTATCCATTAGGCGTTATTTAAAATAAAATTTTCCAGTTGTTTTAGCGAAATTCGATTTTCATAAATGGCTTTCCCAATGATGGTACCTTCACATCCCATTTCTGCCAAGCGTGGCAATTCCTCAAAGGTAGAAATCCCTCCGGATGCGATAAGCTTTACTTGGGTCGCTTTGAGGATTCTTTCGTACAAAGCAAAAGAGGGTCCAGAGAGCATCCCGTCTTTGCTGATGTCAGTACAAATGGTGTACTGCACCCCTAAAGCTTGATAATGCGCTATAAAGTCAAAAAGCGAGCGGTCAGAAGTTTCCAGCCAGCCGTCTGTGGCAATGTATTCCCCTTTAACGTCTGCACCCAAAATAATCTTTTCAGCTCCATAGCGTTGAATCCATCCGCTAAAGGTATCAGGGTCTTTAACCGCTATACTGCCTCCTGTGATTTGCTGTGCCCCACAATCAAAAGCGATTTGAAGGTCTTGATCTGTTTTCAACCCACCCCCAAAATCAATTTTTAAGTTTGTTTTGGTCGCTATTTCCTCCAACACCCTGTAATTGATAATGTGTTTGGATTTTGCTCCGTCCAAATCCACCAGGTGTAAATACTCAATCCCATGATCCTCGTAGGCTTTTGCTATTTCCAAAGGATATTCATTGTATGTTTTTTGGGTAGCGTAATCGCCTTTGGACAAGCGTACACATTTCCCGTCTATAATGTCTATGGCCGGAATGATTCTCATAGCGCTAAAAAGTTTTCTAAAAGTTTACTGCCGGTTTTACTGCTTTTTTCTGGGTGAAATTGCACCCCATAAAAATTATCTTTATGCAAGGCCGTACTGTATGGGCCGTCGTAATGGCACTCTGCAACCGTAGCAGAAATAACGGGTGCAAAATAGCTGTGAACCAAATACATGTAGTCTTCTTCTTTTATACCAAGAAAGAGCTTTCCCTTTACATTCATAAGGGTATTCCAGCCCATCTGAGGCACTTTTACCGCATTTGAGAATCGTTTCACGTCACAGTCAAATATTCCAAGTCCTTTCGTTTGGCCTTCTTCACTGGAATTACACATGAGTTGCATTCCCAAGCAGATTCCCAATACGGGTTGCTTCAATTGCGGAATAAGGGAATCTAAGCCGGTTAAATGCAGCTTTTGCATTGCAGAGCGTGCTTCTCCTACTCCAGGAAAAATCACTTTATCTGCCGCTTCGATTTCTTTAGCATTTGCTGTCAAGGTACTTTGTACTCTCAAGCGATCTAATGCAAATTGTAAACTTTTAATGTTTCCCGCTCCGTAATCTATTATGGCTACTTTCATCTACAAACTTCCTTTAGTAGAGGGCAAAATCATTTTATCTGAGTCTCGTTTTACCGCAACTTTTATGGCTTTTGCAAAAGCTTTAAAAATGGCTTCTATTTTATGGTGTTCATTTGTGCCTTCTGCTTTAATGTTCAGATTTGCTTTGGCACCATCGGTAAACGATTTAAAGAAATGCATAAACATTTCTGTAGGCATCTGGCCAATCATTTCGCGCTGGAAATCGGCTTCCCAAACCAACCAGTTGCGTCCACCGAAATCTATGCCTACCTGCGCCAAGCAGTCGTCCATGGGTAAACAAAATCCATAACGTTCAATCCCCAACTTATTTCCCAAAGCTTTGGCAAATGCTTCTCCCAGTACAATGGCAGTATCTTCTATGGTGTGGTGTTCGTCTACGGCTAAATCTCCCTTTACCGTTAAATCCAGATCCATGTTTCCGTGTCTAGCGATTTGATCCAGCATATGATCAAAAAAAGCAATTCCAGTATCGATGTTACTTTTCCCAGAGCCGTCCAAATTTAGAATCAATTGGATGTCCGTTTCATGGGTGGTTCGCTTTTGCGAAACAATCCTTTGTTCCAACTTTAAAAAGTGATATATCTCTTCCCATTGAGTGGTTTTTAGGGCGATAACATCCGCTAAGTCCTCCTGTGCTTCTGAAGCGCCCAAATTTTCGTCGTTGGCTATAAACAATCCTTTCGCTCCAAGATTTTTAGCCAACTCCATGTCCGTCAGTCGATCGCCAATCACAAAGGAATTCGATAAATCATATTCGCTTGAATCTTGATAGTGGGTCAACATCCCCGTTCGTGGTTTTCGTGTTGGGGCATTGTCTTCTGGGAAGCTACGGTCAATCAATATCTCATCGAAAACCACTCCCTCATTTTCAAAACTTTTGAGTAAAAAATTGTGGGTAGGCCAAAAAGTTTCTTCGGGGAATCTGTCTGTTCCAAGCCCGTCTTGATTGGTTACCATGACCAATGCATAATCCAATTCTTTTGCAATCTTCCCCAAATAGGTAAATGCCTGAGGATAAAATATTAACTTTTCTAAAGCATCCAATTGGTAATCCTCTGGCTCTAGGGCCATGGTACCGTCACGGTCTATAAATAGTACTTTTTTCATTTATTCTTCCATTGTGCTTAAAGCACGAATTAAGGCGTTATTTTCTGCTGTTGTTCCCACAGTAATGCGCAGGGTGTTACTGCAGTTTTTATTTTTTGAAGGATTTCGGACTACGATCCCCTGTTCTATTAATTCATTGTACCGCTGAGAGCTGTTATCAACTTTAACTAAAAAGAAATTGGCATCTGAAGGATATACTTTTTTTACGAACGACAATGCTTTAATTTCTTCAATTAAACGCGCTTTTTCCGCTAAGATTTGGTGCACCTGTTGCTGCACGACTCCTTGTTCATCTAAACGCTTTAAAACAGCATTTTGAGTCAGTACATTTAAATTGTATGGGGCTTTTACTTTATTCATTAAAGCAACTATCTCTGGATCTGCAAAACACATCCCCAGACGAACTCCTGCCATGCCTTGGGCTTTGGAAAAGGTTTGTACTACGATTAAGTTATCATGAGCGGCTAAGTTCGATAAAATGGATTGATCTTCCGCAAATTCAACATAGGCTTCGTCCACCACAACAAGCCCATTAAACTCGGAAACCAAGGAGCGTAGATCTTCTTTATCAAAACAATTTCCAGTAGGATTATTGGGACTTGGGATAAAGATCATTTTTGTTTTATCGTCTTGTGCCGCTAAGATTGCAGGAACATCCAACTGAAAAGATCGGGTCAGCGGAACGGAAACAGTAGTTATACCATTAATGTCTGCACACACTTGATACATGCCAAAAGTTGGAGGAAGGATAATGGCCTTGTCTTGCCCAGGGCGACAAAAAGCAATCATCAATTGATTCAATACTTCATCGCTTCCATTGCCTAGATAAATTTGCTTTTCTAAAACTCCTTTGGTTTCTGCCAAACGCTGTTTTAGCTTATTTTGCATGGGATCTGGATAACGGTTAACATCGTTGTTGAAAGGATTTTCATTGGCGTCCAATAATATCATTTCTCGTCCGTCATTGACAAATTCTTCCCGTGCAGATTTATAGGGTTTTAATGCTATTATTTCTGGGCGTGCCCAAGCCAATATACGTTTGTTACTTTTCATCCTTGAGGTCGTTTAAACGCAAAGTTACCGCATTTTTATGGGCCTGTAATCCTTCTGCTTCTGCCATGGCTTCAATTGCAGGACCTATATTTTCTATCCCTTTAGCGGTTATTTTTTGAAAAGTCATTTGCTTTAAAAAGCTATCTAAGTTCACCCCACTGTACTGTTTTGCATAACCGTTTGTGGGTAGTGTATGATTGGTCCCAGAGGCATAATCTCCTGCACTTTCTGGGGTGTAGTTACCAACAAAAACAGAACCTGCATTTTGTATGGCCGACAAGTAAAGTTCTTCATTCTCCATACAAATAATATAATGTTCAGGGCCATAGTCATTGATGTACTCGATCGCCTCTTGATCGTTTGAAAAGGCTAACATTTTGGAATTTGCAATGGCTTTTTCTGCTATCGCACGTCGCGGTAATTCGGCCAATTGTTTGGTTATCTGTTCTTGTACTTTAGGCAACAGTTCTTTTGAAGTTGTTACAAAAATTACTTGACTGTCAGGTCCATGCTCTGCTTGTGAGAGTAAATCTGCCGCAACATAAGCGGGCTTAGCCGACGCATCTGCGACCACCAATAGCTCACTTGGGCCTGCTGGCATATCAATGGCTACATTGAAGCGTGTTGCCCATTGTTTAGCGACAGTGACGTATTGGTTACCTGGACCAAAAATTTTATAAACATTTGGAAGGGTTTCTGTTCCAAAAGTCATTCCTGCAATGGCTTGTATCCCCCCAATTTTATAAATCTTGGTAATCCCACATAAATGCGCCGTATACAAAACAATGTCGGGTAATTTTCCTTCTTTGTTGGGTGGAGAGCATAAGACAATTTCTTGACAACCTGCAATTTTTGCAGGAACGGCCAACATCAATATGGTTGAAAACAAAGGCGCTGAACCTCCAGGAATATACAATCCTACTTTTTGAATGGGTCGCTTTTCTTGCCAGCAGCTTACACCCACCTGGGTTTCTACACGGACAGCTTCCGTTTGTTGTGCCGCATGAAAAGCAGTAATATTTTGATGCGCAAGTTGCACTGCAGCTTTTAAACCCGACGGTACACGGCCTAGGGCATCGTTTATTTCACCCTCAGAAACGTGTAATTCGTCAAGGGTTTGCCTATCGAATTTTTGCGTATACCGTTTAACTGCGGCATCTCCTTCTTCTTTTACCGCTGTAAAAACCTCTTGAACCAATGGCTCTAAGGCGTCATAAGTGGCTGTAGGACGGGCCATTAACGCTGGCCATTGTTCTTTTTTTGGATAGAGATACGTTTCCATTAGCGAACCATTTTTTCAATTGGACAAACCAGAATATCCTCTGCACCTGCAGCTTTGAGTTGATCAATTACTTCCCAGAAATCTCCGGCATTAATCACTGAGTGTATAGAACTCCACCCTTCTTGTGCTAGAGGAAGAACTGTCGGACTTTTTAAAACCGGAAGTATGGACGCTATTTTTTCAATGCTTTCATTGGGAGCATTTAAAAGGATGTATTTGGATCGTTTTGCTCTTAATACCGCTTGGATACGAAATCTAATTTTTTCAATCCATTCTAACTGCTCAGAAGTAACGCTTGGTCCTTGCACTAAAACGGCTTCTGAATCGAGGATCTTAACGACCTCTTTTAGATTGTTTTTAAACAAAGTGCTGCCGCTGGACACAATATCACAAATAGCATCTGCCAGTCCTATGTTTGGTGCAATTTCTACTGAACCGTTAATGATGTGTAGATCTGCACTTAGGTTATTTTCTTCTAAAAATTGATTGACTGTATTGGGGTAAGAAGTAGCGATTTTTTTTCCGTTTAATTCTTCCACACCCGAAAAAGTATCTCCTTTGGGTAATGCGATTGAAACACGGCATTTTGAAAACCCAAGTTTTTCAATTACCTCCAAATCGTTTCCTTTTTCCACCAAGGTATTGCTTCCTAAAATAGCCAAGTCCACTACGCCGTCTCTTAAATACTGAGGAATGTCTCCATTGCGTAAAAAGAAAACTTCAACAGGGAAGTTTCGTGCGGCGGCTTTCAATTGATCTTTCCCGTTTTCAATGGCTATGCCACAGCTCTTTAAGAGTGCCAACGACTCTGTGTTTAAGCGTCCAGATTTTTGAATTGCGATACGTATCATTTTTCTTTTTTATATATAAAAAAACCCGCTTGAAATTCAAACGGGTTAAGATTATTGTAATACAAATCCATTAACGCTCGTTTGAACGAAGTATTAGGTGATGGATATGTAAGGGATTATTTTTCATTTACAGTGCAAATATAAACTTTATTTACAAATTGGAAAAAATTATTGGTTGCCTAAAATGATAGGCATTCCTCCATCACCACTGCCAATCACAATTACTTTAGAATTGGGTGATTCCGAAAGTTTTAGAGTTGCCTCGATTCCTTTTTCTTGAAGAATTTTATCGGTCAATGAAGCACTTAAAATACGGTTTGCTGTTGCTTTCCCTTCTGCGTCAATACGTTGTCTCTCAGCTTCTTGTCTCGCTTTTTCAATTCTAAACTCATACTCCAAAGCTTCTTGCTCTTGATTTAATTTTCGCTCAATGGCTTGACGAATGGCAATGGGCAAAGTCACGTCTCTTACCAAAACTGCGTTGAGTTGAACGTATTGGTTCTCAACCACTTTTTTAGTTTCTTCGTAAATTTCATTTTGAATGGCATCGCGTTTTGTAGAGTACAATTGTTCTGGGGTATAACGCCCTACAACAGAACGCGCTACAGCTCTAATCTGAGGAATAATGATAATGTTCAAATAATTTTCCCCTTTGGTTTTGTGTAGCTTCCCTAAATCTTCGATTTTTGGCTGATACAAGACAGAAATGTCCAAGCTGATTTCTAGTCCATTGGAAGAAAGTACTTGCATTTTGCTCTCAAAGACCTCTTGCTGCTTAACATTGTAAATATACACCTTGTTCCAAGGTGCGATGATGTGAAAACCTTCTCCTAATGGTGGTTCGTCAGTTACTACCCCTCCACCAAAGGTCTTGAATAATACTCCAGCTTCTCCATACCCAATGTTTATAGAAGATTTAGAGATGGAAATGATCAGGATAAAGCCCAATATCAGGGCAGGTAGTCCAATTTTTGGGAAATTTTGCATAATGATTTAATTTAGGTTAGCATTCCACCGTCCACGTTTAAAACCTGGCCGGTGATATAATTTGATAAGTCGGAAGCTAAAAATACGCAAGCATTGGCAATATCTTCAGGAGATCCTCCTCTTTTTAACGGAATTCCGTCTCTCCATCCTTGCACTACTTCCTCTGATAACTTGGCTGTCATTTCAGTTTCAATGAATCCAGGGGCTATGACATTGGAACGAATGTTTCGTGATCCCAATTCTAAAGCAACAGATTTAGAGAAGCCAATGATCCCGGCTTTAGAGGCTGCATAATTCGCTTGTCCTGCGTTTCCTTTAACGCCAACAACAGAACTCATATGTATCAGTGCCCCTTTGCGTTGTTTTAAAAAAGTACGCTGAACGGCTTTGGTCATATTAAAGACTGATTTTAAATTCACCTCGATGACCTTGTCAAAATCTTCCTCGCCCATACGCATGAGCAAATTATCTTTCGTGATTCCAGCATTGTTAATCAATACATCAATGCCTTCAAAATCCTTTAAAACAGCATCTACTAAGGCTTGTGCTTCTTCAAAGTTTGCAGCATTGGATTGATATCCCTTTACCTTTACACCTGTAGATGATAATTCTTCTTCTAAAGCATTGGCAGCTTCTACGGAACTGCTGTAAGTAAACGCAACATTGCATCCGTTTTGAGCAAAAACTTGAGCAATACCACGACCTATTCCTCTACTCGCTCCCGTAATTATAGCTGTTTTTCCGTCTAATAATTTCATACGCTTTTGTTTAGGCTAAAACTTCTGCCACTTTTTTTCCTATGGCTGCAGGAGAATCTACAACATGTATGCCACATTCGCGCATGATTCTTTTTTTGGCTTGCGCTGTATCATCAGATCCTCCAACAATAGCACCAGCATGCCCCATGGTTCTCCCAGCAGGAGCTGTTTCACCGGCAATAAACCCAATAACGGGTTTCTTGTTGCCCGTTTCTTTGATGTATTTTGCTGCATCTGCCTCTAGTTGTCCACCGATTTCGCCAATCATTACGATGCACTCCGTTTCATCGTCATTTAGAAACAATTCAACCGCTTCTTTTGTCGTTGTACCAATGATTGGATCTCCGCCAATACCTATGGCAGTTGTAATCCCGTACCCTTCTCTAACTACCTGATCTGCGGCCTCATACGTTAGTGTTCCTGATTTTGAAATGATACCCACGTTGCCTTTTTTAAAGACAAATCCTGGCATGATTCCTACTTTAGCTTCTTCTGGAGTAATTACTCCTGGACAGTTAGGCCCTACCATGGTGCAATCTCTATCTTTTATGTAGTTGGATGCTTTGACCATATCGGCAACGGGTATGCCTTCAGTAATTGTAATGATTACTTTTATTCCTGCATCTGCAGCTTCCATAATTGCATCTGCTGCAAAGGCTGGTGGTACAAAAATAATGGACGTGTCAGCACCTACTTCCGCTACTGCTTGGGCTACTGTATTAAATACAGGTTTGTCTAAATGTTTTTGCCCTCCTTTTCCTGGAGTTACCCCTCCAACAACATTGGTGCCGTATTCTATCATTTGGGTGGCGTGAAAGGTACCTTCACTCCCTGTGAATCCTTGAACGATAATTTTTGAGTCTTTGTTTACAAGTACACTCATAGTTTAATTCTATTAAATTTAGTTTTTAATTTATTCTTTAATGCGTTCTAAATAACTTCCTTTTTCTGTGTCCACTTTTATTTTGTCTCCTTCGTTTATGAATAAAGGAACATTGATTTTTGCACCTGTTTCAACCGTCGCAGGCTTGGTTGCATTTGTAGCGGTATTTCCTTTTACACCGGGTTCTGTATGGGAAACTTCTAAAATAACGCTGGCCGGCATATCAACCGACAGTGGCATACTGTCTTCCGTATTGATGGAAATTGTAACAATCTCGCCTTCCTTCATTAATCCTGGGTTATCCAAGATGTTCTCTTCGATGCTGATTTGTTCGTAGTCTTCCGTATTCATGAAGTGATAGCTTTCAGATTCCTTGTATAGAAACTGATACTTTCGGGTTTCAACTCGAATGTCTTCAATCTTATGACCCGCAGAAAAGGTATTATCTACCACCTTCCCCGTGGTTAGGCTTTTTAGTTTAGTTCGCACAAACGCGGGTCCTTTTCCTGGTTTTACATGAAGAAATTCTACGATTTTATAAATATCATTGCTGTATTTAATGCATAAGCCTTTCTTGATGTCTGATGTAGATGCCATAAATTATTTAGTTTTTACGAAAGTATCCTTTCATGATACCCCTGTGTGAATTTTTAATGAATTGAATGATTTCATCGCGCTCAGGACTTACCTCCATCTCAGCTTCCAGTATATCTACCGCTTGGGTGTTGTTGTAGTTTTTTTGATATAGGATCCTATAAATGGCTTGAATTTCTCTAATTTTTTCTGTTTGAAAGCCCCTTCTTCGAAGGCCTACAGAATTTACACCTACATAAGATAAGGGTTCACGTGCAGCTTTAACGTAAGGCGGTACATCTTTACGCACCAATGATCCCCCGGTAATAAAAGCGTGATCTCCGATGGTGCAAAACTGGTGAACTGCAGTCATACCGGCTAAAATAACATGATTTCCTACCGTAATGTGGCCGGCTAAAGTACTGTTATTAGAAAAAATACAGTGATCGCCAACACGACAATCATGCGCAATATGAGAATACGCCATAATCAAGCAATTGCTGCCTACCTTTGTTTTTTGACGATCCATTGTCCCACGGTTAATGGTAACACACTCTCGAATTGTGGTGTTGTCCCCTATTTCGGTATGCGTTTCTTCTCCAGCATATTTTAAATCTTGTGGCGGAGCGGATATAACCGCACCGGGAAAAATATTGCAATTTTTACCAATTCTAGCGCCTTCCATTATGATGACATTGGACCCGATCCAAGTTCCCTCACCAATTATTACATTGTTGCTAATAGTGGTAAAGGGTTCTATGACCACATTTTTTGCGATTTTTGCCCCTGGATGTACGTATGCTAAAGGTTGATTCATACTTTTTCTTTTCTAACAATTTGAGCCATTAATTCACCTTCCGTTGTAATCTTCCCGTTGGCAAAGGTGTAGCCTTTCATGTGACAAATGCCTCTGCGAATGGGGGTCATCAATTCTAATTTAAAAATAAGGGTATCGCCTGGATACACTGGATTTTTAAATTTGACATTATCGATTTTCATGAATAAAGTAAGGTAGTTCTCAGGATCTGGAACTGTATTCAACACCAATACTCCCCCTACTTGTGCCATAGCCTCTACTTGTAATACTCCTGGCATTACAGGTGCTCCTGGAAAGTGTCCTACAAAAAAGGGCTCGTTCATGGTTACGTTTTTCAACCCAACCACATGACTTTCTGACAATTCAAAAATTTTATCGACCAATAAAAAAGGAGGTCGATGGGGCAGCATATTCATGATGTCATTGACATTCATTAAAGGCTTACTGTTCAAATCAATATCGGGAACATTCAGCCGTTCTCCTTGTTTGATGATTTTGGATAATTTTTTTGCAAAATCAACGTTAATTCTGTGCCCTGGTTTGTTTGCGATTACTCTTCCTCGAATCCTGCGCCCAACAAGTGCTAAATCCCCAATAACATCCAGCAGCTTGTGACGTGCTGCTTCGTTGGGATAATGCAAGGAAAGATTGTCTAATATTCCGTTTGGTTGGACCGAAATCTCCTCTTTATTGAAGGCCTTTTTTAAGCGGTCCATTGTCTCCTCAGAAAGGGGTTTGTCTACATAAACAATAGCGTTGTTTAAATCTCCACCTTTAATTAATCCATGCTCTAAAAGCATTTCCAGTTCGTGTAAGAAACTAAAGGTGCGTGCAGATGATATTTCATCTTCGTAATCGTCTAATGATTCTAATGTGGCATTCTGTGTGCCCAAAACCTTAGTCCCAAAGTCTACCATCGTCGTAACTTGATAAGCGTCTGATGGGATAACAGTCATTTCACTTCCTGTTTCTTCATCCTTAAAGTGAATGACCTCTTTAACGACGAATTCTTTACACGCTTTGTCTTGTTCTTTTTTTCCGACTGATTTAAGTGCTTCAAAGAAAAATTTTGAAGAACCGTCCATAATTGGGGGTTCTGGGGCGTTCATTTCTATAATACAATTGTCTATTTCATAGCCCACCAAAGCAGAAAGCGCATGCTCACAGGTATGAATTTTGACCCCATTTTTTTCCAGATTGGTACCTCTTTGCGTGTCTGTTACGTACTGAGCATCAGCCTCAATAATTGGATGACCTTCAATGTCTATTCGTTTAAAAACAAAACCAGTGTCGGGTTCAGCGGGTTTAAACGTCATAGAAACTTCTGCGCCAGTATGCAACCCTACACCAGTAAGCTGCACGTCTTTTTGTATGGTGTTTTGGTTTTTAGGAGTGTACATTGTTGAATTCTTTTTCCATAGCTTCAATACGTTTCACTAAAGCTGGGAAACGTTTAAAGTAGATGAAAGATTTTAAATAATTTTTATAATCCATTCCTGGAGTACCATAAATTGTGGCTCCAGAATTTATGTTGCTCGTAATGCCGGACTGTCCCTGGACACTAACATTGTCCCCGATTTTGAGATGTCCGATAATGCCTACCTGCCCTCCGATAATGCAATTTTTTCCAATTTTAGATGAGCCTGCAATTCCAGTTTGTGCAGCAATAACCGTGTGCTCTCCTACTTCTACATTGTGGGCAATTTGAATGTGATTGTCTAATTTCACCCCCTTGCGTATGATCGTAGACCCTAAGGTTGCCCGATCTAGTGTAGAGTTAGCGCCAATGTCAACTGCATCCTCTATGATTAAATTTCCGGTTTGAGGAATTTTATCATAACTGCCTTCTGCGTTTGGTGCGAAACCAAAACCTTCTGAACCTAGCACACAACCACTGTCAATGTAACAGGAAGCACCTATTTTAGTGTCAGCGTGAATCACACAGTTGGATTGCACAACGGTATTGTTACCAATAGAAACATTGTCTTCAATGACAACATGATGGTGAATTTTAACATTTTCCCCCAATGTAACATTGTTCCCAATGATAACGTATTCCCCTACATAAACAGAAGCCTCGAAGCTCTGCTGCTCAGGATAAATTGCCGTATTTGAAATCCCTGACTTTTTTGTTTTCTGTTGATCGTAATGGGCCAACAATTTAGTGAATGCCTGATACGCGTCGGGCACTCGTATAAGTGTGGCTGAGATAGGGTTATTGGGCTTAAAGTCATCATTAACAATGACGATTGAAGCCTTAGTTGTGTAGATGTGTGGTGTGTATTTTGGGTTTGCAAGAAATGTAAGCGAACCCAATGTGCCTTCTTCTATTTTTGAGAGACGGTTAACTTCTACTAAAGAATCTCCATCTATGGTCCCTTTTAAAAGTTGAGCTATCTGTGAGGCAGAAAATTTCATTAGGGCAAAAGTACAAAATTTAAAGGATTATTTAATCTTGGGATAGCACAGATAATGCTTGGTCTCCGCTTTTGAAAGTAAATGCCCATCAAACATGTCTGAAAGGCTTTGAAAATTTACAATTTCTCCTCGTTTTCGCTGTATACGAATGGTTTTATTTTCAGGAACATAAGCTTGGTTGGTCACCCTCCCCTCAAAGACCAGATGAGGATGTAATACCTCTGGAAAAACACCTTGAATGGATGCCCTTTTTTCGGCAATAATATTTTCTTCAATAGGTTGTGAGCTCATAATTATTTTCAATAATCTACGATGCAACAACGCATTGGACATAAAAGCCAAAATAGGATCTTCATTTTTTTGCCAGGTTTTTAAGGCCGAAAGCACATCTATATCATCGAGTTGGGTGAAATCAGCAAGGAGATTTTCTTCGCTTTTAAAATTTTCTTGCTGCAAAAATTTCATCAAAACAGGGGAACAACCGAGGTGCTGTCCCTCCAATGCCAAAACCCTGGCACGCTTTAATGTTTTTTCCAGCAGTAATTCTGCAACGAGACTTGTTTTATGAAGATAAACTTGCCAATACATTAAACGACGTGCCATTAGAAATTTTTCAATGGAATGCAAGCCCTTTTCATTGATAACCAATTCATCTTCAACAACATTGATCATGCTTAAGATGCGTTCCGCATTGATGTTGCCTTCAGTCGCTCCGGTATAAAAACTATCTCTTCGCAGGTAATCCATTCGGTCCACATCGATTTGACCCGACACCAGCTGATGCATAAATTTCCGAGGATAGGTGTTTTTGAATATTGAAATTGCCAAACTCAATTCACCTTTAAATTCATCGTTTAAAACCCCCATAAAACGCAAGGATAAATCTTCGTGATTCACCCCTACCACGATGCTTTTTTCCATCGCATGTGAGAAAGGGCCGTGACCGATATCATGCAATAAAATAGCAACTTTAAGTGCTTGCCCTTCGTCAAATGAAATGGGAACGCCTTTCTTTTTAAGGCTTTCAACAGCTTTGCCCATTAAATGCATTGCCCCAAGGGCATGCTCAAAGCGTGAATGTCGCGCCCCAGGATACACCATAGAGGACAACCCCATTTGAGAAATTCTTCTGAGACGTTGAAAATAGGGATGCTGGATTAATTCAAAAATTAAGGGGGAATCAATATCAATAAATCCGTAAATTGGATCATTGAAAACAGTAGTATTTTTTGAAGTCAAACCTTAATTTTTTTCAAATATAACGAATATGCAGCCAATCCAAATCTTATGGGTAGATGATGAAATTGAATTACTCAAGCCTCATATTCTTTTTTTAGAAACCAAAGGTTTTGTCACAACAGGATGCAATAGTGGTCAAGAAGCCCTAGAATTGATCCAAAAAAACAATTTTGAAGTAGTTCTTTTGGATGAAAACATGCCGGGTTTAAATGGTCTTGACACTTTAGCACTGCTAAAAGAAAAAAACCCAAATCTTCCGGTTGTTATGGTTACAAAAAATGAGGAAGAAGATATTATGGACGATGCTATCGGGTCAAAAATAACAGACTATCTGATAAAGCCTGTCAATCCAAAACAAGTCTTACTCTCGTTAAAGAAAATTGTGCATCACGGAGATTTAATTTCTGAGAAAACTACGATGAATTATCAAAAAGAGTTTCAAAAAATCAGTTTGGAACTCCTATCGCTTTCGTCGACTGAAGATTGGAAAGCTTTTTATAAAAAAATGGTGTTTTGGGAATTGGAGCTCGAAAACATCAAGGACAGTGGGATGTTTGAAATTTTTGAAACCCAAATGAAAGAAGCAAACTTGATGTTTGGAAAATTTATCGAAAAAAATTATGCTCAATGGATTAACCTCTCCTCTGATGCCCCAGAGCTCTCTCATCGTTTATTTCAGAAACAATTGTATCCCTCCATAAAAGAACGAAAAACATTGCTGTTGGTGATCGATAATTTGCGCTTCGATCAGTGGCGAACCATCTTACCCCATATCACACCTTACTACAGTGTAGATCAAGAGAACTTATATTTCAGTCTTTTGCCAACTGCCACGCAATACGCTAGAAATGCTTTGTTTGCAGGGCTAACGCCTTTAGAAATAAAAAAACAGTTTCCGGCATATTGGAAAGACGACCATGAAGAAGGTGGAAAAAACACCCACGAAGAAGATTTATTGAATGCACAACTGGATCGCCTTCGGTTTAATGCTAAAAGTAGTTTTCACAAAATAACCTCCCTCACTGCTGCCAAACAGTTTCTTCAAAAATTTCCGAATTTCTCTTCTCATCAACTGATAACTGTGGTCTACAATTTTGTAGACATGATTTCTCATGCTAAGTCTGAAATGGAAATCATTAAAGAATTGGCCTCGGACAATAAGGCGTATAGATCATTAACACAAAGTTGGTTTAAAAATTCTCCATTATTAAATGTCATCAAGCTTGCCCAAGAAAATGATTTTCAACTGATCTTGACTACTGATCATGGCACTATTAATGTCGACCAGGCCGTTGAGGTGATCGGTGATAAAGAAAGCAGCTTAAACCTTCGTTATAAAACGGGCAGAAGTTTAAAATACCCGATAAAAAAAGTTTTAGAAGTTTCTGATCCCGAATCTTTTCAGCTTCCAAAAACAAATCTGTCTAGCCGCTATATTTTTGCAAAAGAGGGGAACTACTTTGTGTACCCTAAGGGCTATAATCATTATGCCAAGCTGTTTGAAAATACCTTTCAACACGGGGGCATTTCAATGGAAGAAATGATGATTCCTTTTGTATTTTTGTCCCCCAAAAGAGCATTATGATTCTTAAAGAAACATTTGAACTGAGTGGTATAGATGCTGTAGCAGCAGCCGTGATAAATGCCATGAAACATAAAATTGTAACCCTTGAAGGGCCGATGGGTGCTGGTAAAACAACATTCATCAAAGCGCTTTGCAAGCAATTGGGCATTAAAGAAACCACCTCCAGCCCTACTTTTTCTTTGATCAATGTATATCAAGAAGCCCATACAAGAGTTTATCATTTTGATTGTTATCGTTTGAATGATACTGAGGAAGCTTTGGATTTTGGTGCAGAAGAATATTTAAACAGTACAGATTATTGTTTTGTTGAATGGCCAGAGATTATTGAATCGTTATTGCCACGAGAAAGACATCATTTGAAAATAAGCCCGATAAATGATCACTTACGGGAACTAAAGATGCATTAAAAATGGATATATTAAAACGAGTAGGTTATTATTTGGGCGGCTTTTCCATAGGCTTGGTGTTTCTAGCTTTCTTCTTTAACGGTAAAAGAACACAATGTCATTACGGACCAGAGGCACGTGTAATCAATGACTTAGAAAAAAAAGTTTGGAAAATTCATCCCGACATTATAAACCCTATCGCTGTAGATTCAATGAGTGTTCTCCGGTTCTTAGCCCAAAGCAGTATTGATTTTAGTAAAAGTGACCCTCAACAAACTCCGTGTAGAATTTACCAACTCAATACACGCTATAAAGAAAAAAATTACAGTTTAAGCATCAACAATTGTAAGGACCATGTTGAAATCATGAAGCAGACCCTTATTGATCGGTAAGTTTACGCCGCTTTCGTTCTTCTCTGATCAATGCCAGTTCTCGATGGGTTTGACCCGCAACAGAAGTGTTTTCTTCTGCCCTTCGAATCAAATAGGGTAAAACATCTTTTACAGGCCCAAAAGGAAGATATTTTGAGGTGTTATATCCCATTTCCGCTAAATTAAAGGTGATATGATCACTCATCCCATACAATTGACCAAACCACAAATGAGGATGATTTTTAGGCAATTGTTTTGCTTTGATTAAATCCATAAACAAAACGGTACTTTGTTCATTATGGCTTCCACAGTAAACAGCACAACAGTCTATATGATCGATTAAAAAACGGAGTCCTGCATTAAAATTTTCATCTGTTTCTGCTTTAGAAGTACAAATAGGGTTCTCGTATCCTTTCTCTAGCGCACGCTCTGCTTCTTTCTCCATATAAGCTCCGCGAACCAATTTTACACCAACCAAAAAGTCTTGTGCTTCCGCTTTTGCCATTAAACCTTCAAGGTAAGAGAGTTTATCTTTCAAATACATTTGCGCGGTAGTGTACACAACAACACGCGTTTTGTTGTAAACGGTCATCATTTCTTCAATCAATACATTTACAGCAGGTTGTATCCAGCTTTCTTCTGCATCAATCAACAATTGTAGCCCCGATTGTTCAGCATAGCGACAACACCGATGAAATCGATCCCGAATGCGAGACCATGCCGCTTCTTCTTCTGGTGTAAGTGTTTCGTTACTGCTTACTTTCTCATATAGCCCAAAAGCTCCAAATCCGGTGGGTTTAAAAACCGAGAACGGAAGATGGGTGTGGGTTTTTGACAAGGCCAATGTTTTTAATGTATTTTCTAAACAAGCATCTAGACTAACTTCATTCTTTGCTCCTTCTACAGAATAGTCTAAGACAGAAAATACATTGTTTTTCGCTAAAGTATTGATGACAGGTATGGATTCTTCTGCTGAAGTCCCTGCGCAAAAGTGATCAAAAACGGTCGCACGTATGAGTCCTTCTACAGGCAATTGTGTTTTTAGCGCAAATTGAGTTACAAGGGTACCCACCTTCACCAGAGGTGCATTGGCTATCATTTTAAACAAAAAATACGCCCGATCCAATTGTGCGTCTGTTTTGGTTTGGAATGCAATTTGTGTATCGTCAAGGAATGACATTTGTTTTTTTATGTTAAAATACGCCAAAAATTGAAATGGGATCAAAAAAAAAGCAGCTCTAAAAAAGAACTGCCCTTCATAATAAATATAGTGTGAATTATTGATAAGGGCAATGCAAAGATAAGCGGAGTTTTTTATATAAAAAAACGTAATTTTGGCAACATATGAAATCCATACCCGCGACCCATTACTATGTAGAATTCATAGCTAAAAACTATCAAGTTCTAAGCGCTTTTATAGCGTCAAAAAATTATTCCTCCCTGTATATCTTAGTGGACTCAAATACAGAGAAATGCTGTTTGCCTTATTTCTTAAGTACTTGCCCGCTGCCCGATGACATTGAAGTGATTTCTATGGATGCAGGAGAAGAACACAAGCACCTAAATACTTGTATGGGGGTTTGGGAAAGTTTATCTGAATTGGGCGCAGATCGAAAAAGTCTGTTGCTTAATTTAGGCGGAGGTGTGGTTACAGATCTTGGTGGCTTTGTCGCTTCGACCTTTAAAAGAGGAATTGACTTTATAAACATCCCCACCACGCTATTGTCGATGGTTGATGCCTCGGTTGGCGGAAAAACCGGTGTGGATTTAGGCCCCCTAAAAAATCAAATCGGCGTCATCAATTCGCCGAAAATGGTCATTGTTGACAGCCATTATCTCGAAACACTACCTGGAGAAGAATACCGGAGTGGCTATGCTGAAATGCTGAAACACGGGTTAATACGCGATAAAAAATACTGGGAAACATTAGCAAATTACAGCGCCTTAAACACTTCTGACTTGAAGGATCACATCCATCATTCTGTAGGAATAAAAAATGAAGTCGTAACTGAAGATCCCTTTGAAGAGGGCTTACGTAAAATTTTAAATTTCGGACACACTTTAGGACATGCAGTAGAATCTTTTTTCTTAACAGAAAAAAATAAAACCACCCTCTTGCACGGTGAAGCCATTGCTATTGGCATGGTTCTAGAAGCCTACCTCTCGCATAAACTTTGTGGGCTAACCCATGAAGAATGTAATCAGATTAAGGAAACCTTCAAGGGGATATATCCACATGTAAACATCACTAAACAAGACATTGAAGCCATATTGTCGTTACTCATCTATGACAAAAAGAACAGTCACGGAAAAGTGAAATTCGTTTTGCTAGAAGCCATCGGAAAACCTGTATTGGATGTAGTGATAGAAGAAAACCTCCTATGGGAGGCTTTCGACTATTATTCAAATTAAGCAGAGTTTCTACTGGCGTTGATGTTCACAAATAAAGAACGGGTCACCAGCTTTTCATACACCTCTATTTCTGAGGCTTTTGCCCCTACCTTTTTCAACCGTTGTATTTCTGAAAGCGCATACTGCTGAATGGTTAATAATGGCTGAACAATGGCTTCTCGCATCTCAATGGATTTTTTACCTGCAGGTTGATCTTCCATTAGACTCTTCATTCCAGTAAGTTCTAAAACCATTTTTTTGCTCAACTGATATTCCTGGTGGATTATTGTCCAAAACGCACCAAACTCTTCATCATTAGCCATATAGGCTGTAAGCTTAAAGAAAGATTTTGTCATGCTCATCATACTATTTGCAATAAGCGTTCTAAAAAAAGATGAGCTGTTGTACAATTGAACAACTTTATCGAATTCCCCTTTTTCTGAAAAGTGTGCAAGCGCAGTCCCTACGCCGAAGAATCCAGGTACATTTTGTTTGGATTGACTCCAACTTCCTACAAAAGGAATTGCACGAAGATCAGAAAACACTAATCCTTTCGCACTTCCGCGTTTCGAAGGACGGCTACCAATATTGGTTTTCGCATAGTAATTCAAGGTGGACATTCGTTCTAAATAAGGAACAAACTTAGGATGGGCCTTAAAATCCTGATAGGCTTCAAAACTAATTTTAGCTAATGCTTCAAGGGTTTTTCGGTCCTCACCTTCCAAGGTACTTCCCCCTTTTTGGAAAACCTGATTGGCGATTCCAGAACTCAACAATTGCTCTAGATTGAATTGACTTGAATCCAAGGTACCAAAATTAGAACTGATGGTCTGACCCTGTATTGTCAATTGAATGTCATCTGCTTGAATGTTTTCGCCCATAGAAGCATAAAACTCATGAGTGTTCCCTCCTCCTCTTGCAGGTGGTCCTCCTCTTCCATCGAAGAAAGCAACATCTACATCATATTTTCTAGACACTCCTGTCAATGTTTCTTTGGCCTTGTAGATACTCCAGTTAGCCATGATGTATCCTCCATCTTTGGTTCCGTCAGAAAAGCCTAACATAATGGTTTGTTTTTGCCCTCTTCTTTTCAAGTGCTTGGCATACATCTCATTGCTGTACAAGGTATTCATGATTTCTTCAGAGGCTTCTAGATCTGAGATGGTCTCAAATAAAGGAATCATGTCTACATTGGGAGTCTCCCATCCACAAATTCGATGCAACGCAAAAAGCTGAAGAATGTTTTCTAAACTCCCACAATTGCTAATGATATAACGATGACATCCACGTTCTCCATTGGTGGCCTGGATCGATTTCATTGCATATACAGAACCCAAGGTTCTTGCCGTAATGCTTTCTTCATCAAATAAGGTCACAGGAACTTCCCCTGTCAATTGTGGTAAAATCTTAAGTCGCTCAGCCAACGGTAATGCATTGTAATCCTCTGGCAGGCCTTGAATGTGATTTCTGATTTCTGGATGCGATGTAATTGTCTCAAATACATTTTGATGTACACGCGAATCTTGACGAATGTCCAAAGCAGCAAAATGGTACCCAAATAGACGCACTTTATTTTGCAAGTCTGTAATTTCATTTACGTATAATCCTTGGTGCTGCTCCAATAGTATACGTTCGACTTCATTCAATTCTGAAGTCAATTCTTCTAAAGTCAAATCCGTTTGTGGAGAAGCATAAAATAAGGTTTGATACATGCGGTCTTCAAGACGCGCTATTTTTTCATCCACTACATCAAATGTAATTTTACGCTTTAATCGGCGAAGATCACGGTAATAGTTTCTTTGAACGGAAAATTTTAACCGCTCTGCTGTTTGCAAGGATATTTCAGGGGTTACAAATGGATTCCCATCTCGGTCACCTCCTGGCCAAAAACCAAAATCAAAAATTGAATTGTCGATTTTTTCGCCTTCAAAAATATGCTGCTGTAAATAGTTGAAGATGGTGCTGGCCGAATGGTAAAATACATTTTCTAAAAACCAAAGCAGGCTGACTGCCTCGTCAAAGGGAGTTGGCTTTATTTTATTAAAAAAACGGGTTTTCCCCAATTGCGCCAATAAGGTTTTGATTTGCTCCAAATCATCAACTTTAATGGCTTTGGATAAATCCGTAATGATTCCCAAAACAGAACCTGGGTAAAACTGCGTTGGATGCGCTGTCAAAACAATACGAACCTTAAATCGATTCAAATACTCTTTTAATTCTTTGAAACGGTTCAATGATTTGGTTTCTTCTTTAATGTAACGCAGCGTCCCTCTTCCGTGCATATTATTAACTTCCGAGTAGGCAGAGTCTTCAATGGCATCGAATAAAACAACTTGACGCTCTATGTATTGAATAAATTGAAACAAGATGGTTTCACGATTCTCTCCCTTCAATTTTTGATCGAAAATCATGAAAAAGCTTTCTATGATTTCTTTAGGAGAAAGATTTTGAGCAAACCCTTCTTTACAATGGGTAGAAAAAAGGGGAATGTATTGCGAGGTCTGGTGTATGCTTTGAAACGGAAGGGTTAGGAATAAACTATTATAAATTTCGAATTTTGAAAGAACGTGATCATTAAAACGTTCCAATTTGGTTTTTCTAGCCATGTAGGTTTTTTAGGTTACAACTCATTAAATATATCGTGCATTAATCGCTTCTTGTCGTTAATACTTTCTTCCAAAGATATCATCGTTTCTGTCCTTGAAACTCCAGGAATATCGTCGATCATAAATATAATATCCTTAGCGTGCTTGGTGTCTTTTGCACGAATTTTACAAAAAAGATTAAATTTCCCTGTAGTGATATGGGCCACCGTAATGAACGGTATACGCTCAATGTCTTCCAACACTTGATGGGTTACATTGTTCTTTTCTAAGAAGATACCGATGTAAGCAATAAAGGAATAGCCTAGCTTTTCATAATCAAGGTTCAAGGAAGAACCCTTAATAATGCCTGCGTCTTCCATTTTTTTGACTCGGACGTGCACAGTCCCTGCGGAGATCAAAAGACGTTTTGAAATGTCTGTAAATGGAACGCGAGTGTTGTCAATTAAAATGTCTAGGATTTGGTGGTCAACTTCATCTAACTTAAACTTCATATTCAAGATTTTTTACAAAAATACAAAAATCACTGAAAAATATGTAGTTAAAATGCAGTCTTAATGATTTATTTATATAGAAGCGAACATTTTAACCCATTTTTCTAAATTATTATCAAATGAATCCGAATTTGTGATATTTTGTTCTACTGTGTCAAAATCTATTTGCTTTAAGCCCACAAGATCCTCACTAAACTCTACTTGCTCTGGAATAAAACGGATGGACTGATTCTTTAATACCTCTTTGTATTGATAAAAATAAGAAGAATTTTCATTGTTTACATTTGTAACATTGCTTATTTGAATGTCCCTAAGCGTTTGCTTATTTTCTGGAATGTGAAAGTATTCTTCTGTGGAAAATATTGAATATGAATCGGTTAAGAAGCTGTTTAAGGCGGTAATGAATGCCTTGTAAACCAGGTCACGTGTTTTGTCCCTGAAGTAATCCTTAGGATAATGCCCTGCCTCAAAAAGGATTGTTGGTACGCCGTGATGCGTAAAGTAATCTCCCATGCAGTTGATGTTAAATCCGTCATCATACCTGCCTATGCCCCATTCTTTTCTTTCCGGAAAAGCAGAAGCAATCTCTGCAATTATGCGCATGGCTCGTGCACGTACAGCGTTTATGGTGCGTTCTTTATTGTAAGAAGGAGATAAAAAGGATAAACTTGCGGGCAGCTTGGGATCTCCTGCCGAGAAAATAGTGCGTTGCCCATGAAGATTTAAGCATAAATCAGGCTTAAATCGATGAAATTCCTCCACCAGTAATTTAGACTCCCTTTGCGTTTGATCTATCGCATCTCTATTTAGATCAACTTTATTGGCGTTTACGCGCGTGTATCGTTCGGCTCCGTCTGGATTAAGCATAGGGATGATGCGCAATGTAAGCCCCTCTAATAAAGCTTTGTGCTTTCCTTGTGAGAGGTCCGAAAGAAAATCAATAAGTGCTTTTGTAGTGGTCGTTTCATTCCCGTGCATTTGGGACCATACAAGAACTTTTTTAGGGCCTGAACCTAAAGTCAAGACGTATATGGGTCGAGATTCTTCTGACACCCCTAAAGATTCAAGTTGAGGTAAAAAACCAAGTCCACTCAATGCTTCCTCAAGCCATTGCAACGGCAAGTACCTGTTTTCTTTTAAATTTTGCATACACAAAAGTAAACTTTGATTTGTTTACAAAAGTAATTTACATAAGTGAATACTTAAACTTATTTTTTGTTACAAACATGTAAACAAAGATTCAAGATCACACTTTTAATAATATATATTGCTTATGATCAGTAATATATGTAGATAAATTAATGTGTTTGATGAATTATAAAACTTCTTTTTTCTTGTTGATTCTCTATAAATTGCTATCTTTAATTGTAAGGACCTAAAGAATGTTACAATGTTAAATTACGATCGTCTCATAGACAGATTACAAATGTTAATAAGAGAAAATGAGCTTACCGCTTCTTCATTTGCCGATAAAATCGGTGTACAACGTTCCAGCATTTCACACATACTTTCTGGAAGAAATAAACCCAGCTTAGATTTTTTAGCAAAAATTGAACATAATTTTGATCGGATTAGTTTTCATTGGCTTCTTACTGGAGAAGAACTACCCTCCCACTCTTCTGCTCCTCCAGAAAAACATAAAGAAATCAATGTTCAATCAACTAGCAAACCAGAGATTACTGTTCCAAACACGCAACAGCTTGAAAATGCAAAAACAGTTGTTGATTTAATTTACGTCTATTCTGACGGGAGCTTTGAACGTTTTCATACTAAAACTTAGTATTTTTACAGGGTTATGAAAAAATTCTTCTTGTTGCCCTTGCTATTTATTTATTCATCATGCTATACTGTAGAGCGCGAATGTGATAAATTCCACACGGGAACTTTTACGTTTACACAAGTCATAGGAACAGAGTTGATGCAATCTACCTTTGTTCGAAATGAAATGTATGAAATTGAATTGTTTCAAGAAAAAAAGGATACTGCAACAATCCGATGGATTAATCCTTGTGAATGTGTATTGACAAAACTAAATCCAACATCCAATCAGGATAAACGCCCGATTTCAATCAAAATCATCAAGACAGACGGAGATCGCTATACATTTGAATACGCACTGGTCGGGGACCTAAAAAACAAACAACGCGGCGAAATTGTAAAAGTATCCGATGCGTTAGAGTTCTAATTTAGTTTGCGTGTCCTCAGAGAGGTCCTCTTCCTCTTTTACTTCGATTTCATCTAAAATTGTTTCTTCTTCCTCTGTATATGGAAGACTTTCAACCAGCTTTACTTCTTTTACTTTGTTGCTGGTCAACTGGTTACCTAGTGCTTTATAACCCTTAACCGTGATGAAAGTATCTACTTCTATCCTTTTTGGCGGAGGGGCTTCTCCTCCTCTCGGTTTTACAAAATGAACTTCGATTACTGGGAGCCATTCAGTGTTTACATGCAATAAAATTGCCCCTTCTTTTAAGAAATTATCTTCTTTGTTGTCGTTTTCAATAAGAAAGCGCTTAATAAAATAGCGTTCTTTTTCAGGATCAAAGTACACCGCAGTTATGGGTTTTTTGGGCACCCAGCGTTCCAAAATTTCAGGAGATTTATCAAAATGTAGCGTCATTTCTGGAGTTACCGTTTTTGTGGACGCGGTGTTTGAAATGATCAATAACTTATCTTCACCACGGAAAGCACCGAGTAATTGGCCGCGTTCCTCCGTATTGAGTTTTAAAACAGTATCATCAAACCAAATTTTTCGAGGCTTTAAGGTGGATACCCCTTTTTGTTTTAATTCTACTTTTAATAAATTGTGTTTACTGACTATATTACCTTTTACTCCTCGTCCTTTTATCTGTAAATCGGCAAAGTCTAGTTCCCACTTGAGTTTTTTAATGTTGCCCGAATTACGCAGTACAACAGAAACCGTTTCGGCTTCCCCATTGGGGTTTGCACTAAAGTACAATATTGATGAGCCCGTTTTTCCTTGGGTTAAGTCGTAGAATTTATCGCGTGTTACCCCTGTAACAGAAAAGCGTTTGATGTAGGATGACCCTAACTTACCATCTTTATAGACCAGGTTGTATACTGTACGATCATCTTTTTTCTTAAATACAGCAACATGAATGATATCCTTTTCGATAAAAATCTTACTGTCGACTTTTACGACTTGCATTTTACCAGTTTTTGTAAAAACAATGACGTCATCAATGTCAGCACAATCACAAACATACTCCTCTCTTTTCATTGCGGTTCCAATGAAGCCTTCTTCTCGGTTGACGTATAATTTTAAATTTCGAACGACTACTTTTCTAGCGTCAACATCATCAAAGGTTCTGATTTCTGAACGGCGTTCTTTGCCGCTACCGTAGGTTTTTTTGAGGTGTTTGAAATAATCTATGGCAAAATCAATTAAATGTTGAAGATCGTGCTTCACTTGTTTAATTTCTCCTTCCAATGCCTCAATGCGTTGCTGCGCTTTATCAATATCAAACTTGGATATGCGTTTGATTTTAATTTCTGTTAACCGCACCAAATCCGCTTCAGTTATAGCGCGTTTGAGGTTTTTAACAAAAGGCGCTAGTCCTTTGTCTATTGCAGAAAGTACACCTTCCCAAGTCTCTTCTTCCTCTATCTTCCTGTAAATTTTATTCTCAATGAATATGCGCTCCAAAGATGCGTAATGCCACTGGTTTTCAAGTTCTTGCAACTTGACCTCTAATTCTTTTTTCAATAATTCTACCGTAGTGTCGGTAGAAATTTTAAGCATCTCAGAGACTCCTATAAAATGAGGTTTATGGTCAATAATGATGCATCCTAGCGGAGAAATTGACGTCTCACAAGCAGTGAAAGCATACAAGGCATCTATCATTTTATCTGGGGAAGTTCCAGCTGGTAGGTGAACCAATATTTCTACTTCTGCTGCGGTATTGTCCTCTATTTTTTTGATTTTTATCTTGCCTTTATCATTGGCTTTTAAGATTGAATCAATGAGGGACGACGTATTGGTACTGAATGGAATTTCTGTAATGACCAGAGTGTTTTTATCCCGTTGCCCTATGCGCGCACGAACACGGACTTTTCCACCGCGTAAACCATCATTATAGTTTTGAATATCAATTATTCCGCCTGTTTGAAAGTCAGGAACTAACGTGAACTTTCGCCCCTTTAAGTACGATATACTGGCTTGAATAAGTTCGTTAAAGTTATGCGGTAATATTTTTGTTGATAATCCTACTGCAATCCCTTCAGCCCCTTGAGCCAGCAATAAGGGAAATTTAACCGGTAAATGAACGGGTTCATTTTTTCGGCCGTCATAGGACAATTGCCATTCTGTAACTTTTGGGCTATAAACCACTTCTAAAGCAAATTTTGACAGTCGCGCTTCGATGTATCTTGAGGCGGCAGCTCTGTCTCCTGTGAGAATATTCCCCCAATTTCCCTGCATATCAATGAGCAAATCTTTTTGTCCGATTTGCACCATTGCGTCAGAAATACTTGCATCTCCGTGTGGATGATATTGCATGGTATGCCCGACGATGTTGGCTACTTTATTGTAACGCCCATCATCCAAATCTTTCATGGAATGTAGAATACGACGCTGCACCGGCTTTAAGCCGTCTGCAATGGCCGGAACTGCTCTTTCTAAAATAACGTAGGAGGCATAATCAAGGAACCAGTCTTTGTACATGCCGGTAACTTTGACAAGCGACTCCCCCATTTCATTGTTTTGAGCCGAATCATCTAAATAAAATTCGTTTCTCTCCATAATTAGTTTTCGTTATCGGCTAAATCCAATTCTACTTTTAGATTGTTGATGATGAATTCTTGTCGCGTTTGGGTATTTTTCCCCATATAAAATGCGAGCAGTTGCTCTATAGTTGTGGCTTTGTCAAGCATCACGGGGTCTAAGCGAATGTCTTCGCCTATAAAGTGTTTAAATTCATCCGGAGAAATTTCTCCCAAACCTTTAAATCGAGTGATTTCAGGTTTCCCCTTAAGACTGTTAAGTGCGTCTATACGCTCTTGCTCTGAATAACAATAATGCGTTTTTTGTTTATCCCGTACCCGGAAAAGTGGCGTTTGTAAGATGTATAAATGCCCTTCTTTGATCAGCTCTGGAAAAAACTGTAAGAAAAATGTAATCAACAACAAGCGTATATGCATTCCATCCACATCAGCATCTGTTGCAATGACAATATTATTATAGCGCAAATCTTCCAAACTGTCCTCTATGTTAAGGGCGGCCTGAAGAAGATTGAACTCTTCGTTTTCATAAACGATTTTTTTGGTCATACCATAGGTATTTAAGGGTTTCCCCCTTAAACTAAATACCGCTTGAGTATTGACATTACGCGATTTTGTAATGGATCCGGATGCGGAATCTCCCTCGGTTATAAATAAGGTGGATTCCAATCGGTTTTCCTTTTTTAGATCTCCTAAATGAACGCGACAGTCTCTGAGTTTTTTGTTGTGAAGACTGGCTTTTTTAGCGCGCTCACGAGCGAGTTTTCGGATTCCAGAAAGTTCTTTACGCTCTTTTTCGGCCTGTAAAATTTTTCGCTGCAGCCGTTCTGCAGTTTCAGGGTTTTTGTGAAGAAAGTTGTCTAAGTTAGTTTTTAAGAAATCATTGATATACGACCGAACTGTCGGCATACCCTCTCCCATTTCAGTAGACCCCAATTTGGTTTTGGTTT
>CBFIJA010000016.1:0-29183 GCA_965662875.1 Candidatus Arcticimaribacter sp. | reverse complement strand
TCCATTAAGGCATCTAAAATTTCATTGTTGTATGGATTGTCTTTTGCTGCGACAAAAGTTCGAATCGAAAAGGATCGCAATGCGTCAAAAACGCTTAAAGTACTCACGGCAGAATTCTTCCTCCCGGTAAACGGATATACATCGGGGCCACGTTGACAAGCAGAATTCAGGTTCACACGACAAACTAGATTTGCCAATACATCCACCAGAGGGCCGATTTTACGAATATCACGACCAAACAAACTAACTTGCTGCCCGAACTCTGAAGCAGCCATAACGTCCAAGGGTTCGTTGATGTCCTTGTATGACATTATCGGAATTACGGGACCGAATTGTTCTTCATGGTAAACGTCCATTTCTTGATTGACTGGGTATAAAACGGCAGGATAAGAATAATTATGAGATAATTCTCCCCCTTTTTTGTTCAGCACCTTAGCTCCTTTTGCCTTGGCGTCTTCGATCAAATTTTGAATGTAAGCGGGCTTGCTAGGTTCGGGCAATGGTGTAAGAAATGCTCCATCTTCCCATGGGAGACCATACTTTAGTTCATCTACTGCCTGGGCAAAACGACGATTGAATTCATCTACTATTGATTCGTGTACAAATAATATTTTCAAGGCAGTACAACGTTGACCATTATAAGACAAAGTGCCTGATATACACTCTTTTATGGTTAAATCGAGATCTGCATCTGGCAGAATAATCCCCGGATTTTTTGCTTCTAATCCCAAAACCAACCGCAATCGGTTTTTAAAAGGATGCAAGTCCTGAAGGGCTACAGCAGAAGAAGAATGCCCAATCAGAGCTAAAACATCAACTTTCCCGGTCTGCATTATTGGAGAAGCGATTTTACGTCCTCTTCCGAAAACAATGTTTACCACTCCCGGAGGAAAACTCTCGTGAAAAGCTTTTAACAAGGGGGTTATCAATAAAACACCATGCTTTGCGGGTTTAAAAATTGCAGTGTTTCCCATGATTATAGCCGGAATCAACAAACAAAATGTTTCATTTAAAGGATAATTGTAAGGGCCTAAACACAGAACAACTCCTAATGGTCCTCTTCGAATGTGAGCGTGTATACCTGCTTGCTTGTCGAACTTTGCACTTTTACGGTCCAATTTTTTATACGCTTCTATGGTGTCATAGATGTAATCAACAGTTCGGTCAAACTCTTTGTAAGAGTCGGCTTTGTTTTTTGCAATCTCCCACATCAAAAGCTCCACCACTTGCTCACGGTGTTCTTTCATTTTCCCTGCAAAAGTTTCTAGACACTTAAGACGGTCTTTGACCTTCATGGTAGGCCATGCTCCTTGCCCACGATTGAATGCTTTTTCAGCAGCATTTAGAGCATCCAATGCTGCATCCGTTTCCATATCAGGAATAGAACCCAATAAGGTAGGTCCTACCTCGCCTTTATCGTTTTCAGTATGAATGGTAGAATAAACATCGCTAGTACTTCCCTCCCAGTTTTTTAATGTTCCATTGATTAAATATTGAGTGCAATGTACCGGGTTGTTGAACTTTTCTTCTGAATCTACTTTCGGTTGTATGGCTGCTTCCATAGCTTTTTGTTTTTCTTTTTCGGAATAAAGTTAAACTAAAAAAGTTAAATATCAGATTTTCAATGCTTTTCTTTTCTACAGTTTATTCTATATAAAGGACGCAAAATCAGGAAAAATAAATTGCAGTATATTTATCAAAACTTGATGCTTGGATGAGTAAAAAAATTGGATTATTGCTTGGACCCCTTTTATTTGCCCTGCTTTATTTTTTTCCTGTAGTACCGCTCCCTCAAAATGCAACTGTTGTTATTGCTCTTGCGGTATGGATGGTTTGCTGGTGGATTACAGAAGCTGTCTCAATTTCTGTAACGGCATTGCTGCCTTTGGTTATTTTTCCGCTCTTTGGCATTATGACCATGAATGAAGTTGGCGCAAACTATGGCAGCTCTATTGTGTTTTTATTTTTTGGTGGTTTTGTTTTGGCTTTAGCATTAGAAAAAGTCAACTTACACAAACGCATTGCTTTAACCATTATTCACAAAACAGGGACCACCCCCAATCGTGTAATATTAGGATTTATGCTGGCTACCGCATTTATGAGCATGTGGATTTCCAATACTGCAAGTACGGTTGTCATGTTGCCCATAGCGCTATCTGTGATTCAATTATTGGTTAACAGTGATGGTGTGTTCACGCGACAAGAGCAGCATTTTTCTCTAAGCGTTATGCTGGGGATTGCCTTTGCTGCTAATGCTGGTGGCATCGCAACAGTTATTGGTACACCTCCAAATTCTGTTTTAATTGGATTGCTTGAAAATGAATATCAGATGGACGTATCCTTTATGAAATGGATGAGTATGGGCTTGCCATTTTCTGCACTGATGATAGGAGTTATTTATCTTGTTCTCACCCGATGGATGTTTCCAAATAAGGGCATTGAATTTACATCATCGAATGCCTTAATTGCCCAAAAACTAGCCGACCTTGGTCCAATGACTGCGAATGAAATTCACGTGTTACGTATTTTTTCAATCACCGTATTTTTATGGGTGTTCCGTTCGTTGATCAACTCTTTTTTTCCTAGCCTAGGGCTTTCGGATACAATGATCAGTGTGGTTTGTGCAATTGCACTATTTTCTATTCCACAAAATTTTAAAACAGCTAAATTCATACTAAAGTGGGAAGACACCTCTAAGCTGGCTTGGGGAATTTTAATTCTTTTTGGAGGGGGGTTGGCGCTTGCCAAAGGGATGTCATCTACAGGGCTTGTTTCCTTGATAACCGATAGCATTGCTGCAGCAAATCTAAATGTATTTTTTACCGCATCTCTTTTAATTGTTTTAATGCTTTTTATGACTGAGCTTATGAGCAACGTAGCCCTAGTAGCGGTATTGGCTCCTGTAGTTGCAGGAATTGCCCTTGGTTTAGACGTGCCATTGTTGCATCTATTAATTCCGGTCACCATGGCCAGCAGTTGCGCTTTTATGCTGCCTATGGCTACTCCACCTAACGCCATTGTATTTGCAAGCGGATACGTCAAAGTCGCCCAGATGGCACGCGTAGGAATTTTTATCAATCTTATCGCCGTAGCCCTATTGATTGTTTGGTTCCATTACATTGTGCCATTGGTGTTTTAACAGTGATAAAAAAAAAGGAGGCCGAAGCCTCCTCTTTGTTTTAATGCGTAAAAATCTTAAACGATTTTTTTCATTGCGGTCATGGAATCACGCAACTCGTATCCGATCATTTCGATGGGATGGAAACGAATGATTTCATTCACATCAATCAACTGTTTATTGTCCACACCGTTTCCACCATCGGCAGCATAGGCTTTTCCAATAACATCCGTATCAATATCTTTCATGAAATCAACCAATAACGGTTTACACGCGTGATCAAATAGGTAACATCCATATTCTGCAGTATCTGAAATTACGCGATTCATTTCAAATAATTTTTTACGTGCTATGGTATTTGCAATCAAGGGAGTTTCATGAAGTGATTCATAATATGCAGACTCTTCTTTGATTCCTGCGGCTACCATAGTATCAAATGCCAATTCTACTCCTGCACGAACAAAGGCAACCATCAATACTCCATGGTCAAAGAATTCTTGTTCAGAAATTGAAGCATCTGTAGGCGCTGTCTTTTCAAATGCAGTTTCTCCTGTTGCGGCTCTCCATCCTAAAAGATTTTTATCGTCATTGGCCCAATCTTCCATCATGGTCTTAGAAAAATGACCGGACATGATATCGTCCATGTGTTTTTGGAACAGAGGTTCCATGATTTCTTTCAATTGCTCTGACAACTCAAAAGCTTTTATTTTTGCAGGATTAGACAAACGATCCATCATGTTTGTAATTCCTCCGTGTTTTAACGCTTCTGTAATGGTTTCCCATCCGTATTGAATGAGCTTAGCTGCATAAGCAGGCTCAATTCCTTTTTCAACCATTTTATCAAAACACAAAATAGAACCAGTTTGCAATACCCCACACAAGATGGTTTGTTCCCCCATTAAATCGGATTTAACTTCAGCCACAAAAGAAGACTCTAAAACACCAGCACGGTGTCCTCCAGTAGCTACCGCATAAGCTTTCGCTTGATCTAAACCGTGTCCTTGGGGATCATTTTCTGGGTGAACCGCAATTAAGGTAGGTACACCGAAACCACGCTTGTATTCTTCACGTACTTCTGATCCAGGACATTTAGGAGCCACCATGATTACCGTAAGGTCTTCGCGTACCTTTGTTCCTTCTTCGACAATATTAAAACCGTGTGAATACGATAATGTTGCGCCTTTTTTCATCAAAGGCATTACAGCATTAACTACTGAGGTATGGTTTTTATCGGGTGTAAGATTGATGACAACATCAGCCGTTGGAATCATATCTTCGTAGCTACCAACTGCAAACTTATTTTCAGTAGCATTAATGAAAGACGCTCTTTTTTGGTCTATAGCTCCTTTACGTAAGGTATAGGAGATGTCTAAACCAGAATCACGCATGTTCAACCCTTGATTAAGTCCTTGTGCACCACAGCCCACAATGACTATTTTTTTTCCTTCAAGTGCTTTTACTCCTTCACTAAATTCAGAGGAATCCATAAAGCGACATTGCGCCAATTGATCCAATTGTTCGCGTAGTGATAATTGATTAAAATAATTTGCCATTGTATACTGTTTTATTCGTTGTTTTGGTTGTTAAAATTATTCAATATTTCTGATATACCCATGGGGGCTTTTGTAACCGAAATACGGCCGGAACGCACAAACTGCATTAACCCATAAGGAGCGAGTTCTTCTCTTAGTTTTTCTGTTTCGTGTCTGAAACCTGTTTTTTCAATCACAAAATACTCCGGTGAAACCGTGACAATATTGGCATGACTGTCTTTGATGATATTTTGTATTTGACGTTCGTCAAACAAATAGCTAGATTTAACCTTATACAATGCCGATTCTTGAAAAATTGTCTCTTCATCTGTATGATAAAAAGCCTTAATCACATCAACTTGTTTTTCTATTTGTTGGACGAGCTTTTTTACTTTTTCCTCTTCTACCTTTACCACTATAACAAAACGAAATACATCGGGTATTTCAGATTGTGAAGTTGAAAAACTAAAAATATTAATGTGTCTTTTTAGAAATATTGCCGAAACACGGTTGAGTAACCCAACATTGTTTTCGGAGTAAATAGAAATGGTATAGCGATTAATTTCACTCATTATTGTAGTCTTATATCGGAAACAGATGCTCCGGTTGGTATCATGGGAAACACATTGTCTTCTTTTTCAACACATACTTCCAAGAAGTAGGGTTTATCCGAGGCAATCATTGCTGAAACTGCAGCGTCCAAATCCTCTCTTTTTTCAACGCGTTTTGCTTCAATATGGTATCCTTTGGCAATGGTAACGAAATCTGGGTTTGTCATTTCAGTAGAAGCATATCGCTTATCAAAGAACAATTGCTGCCACTGACGTACCATTCCTAAATAGTCATTGTTAAGGACAACTATTTTTACGGCTGTACCGGTTTGAAAAATTGTTCCCAATTCTTGAATGGTCATTTGGTAACCACCGTCCCCAATTACGGCAACAACATGACGATCAGGAGCTCCCATTTTAGCCCCTATGGCAGCCGGCAAGGCAAAACCCATTGTACCCAAGCCTCCTGAAGTCACATTACTTTTTGAACGAATGAACTCTGCATAACGACAGGCAATCATTTGGTGCTGGCCTACATCCGTAACAATTACAGCATCTCCACCGGTATGTTTATTGATCGACATTATGGCTTCACCCATAGTTAATCCTTCTTTGGTAGGCTGAGTATCTTTCTTGATGACCGCATCAATTTCGGTTTGCATGTGATTCGCAAATTTGGCCTTCCATTCCTCAAGGGGTTTATGATTCACCAAGGCCGTTAATGCCGCTAAACTTTTTTTGCAATTTCCGAGTACTGGAAAATCTGCATGGACATTTTTACTGATCTCAGCCGGATCGATTTCCAAATGAACCACTTTTGCTTGCTTGGCATAGGTCGCAAGGTTTCCGGTCACACGATCGTCAAAGCGCATACCAATCGCGATAAGAACATCGCATTCGTTTGTCAATAAATTTGGTCCGTAATTTCCATGCATCCCCACCATTCCCATATTCAATGGGTGGCTTGTAGGTAATGCTGAAAGGCCTAAGATGGTCCAAACCGCAGGAATACCTGAGTGCTCTACAAAGTTTTTAAATTCTTCTTCAGCTTCACCAAGTATAACGCCCTGTCCCCAAACTATCATGGGTTTCTTAGCACTATTGATGGCTTCAGCAGCAGCTTCAACTTGACTCATTTGCAGTTTAGGTACGGGTTGATAAGAACGTACGCCTTTGCATTTTTCATAAGCGAAGTCAAACATTTCGAATTGGGCATCTTTTGTAATGTCAATCAAAACAGGTCCAGGTCTACCTGAACGCGCAATATAAAATGCCTTGGCCATGATTTCTGGAATCTCACTGGCTTTTGTAATTTGATAATTCCACTTGGTTACTGGTGTAGATATTCCTATGATGTCTGTTTCTTGAAAGGCATCAGACCCTAATAAGTGCGAAGCTACTTGACCGGTAACACAAACCATGGGGGTTGAATCGATTTGAGCATCTGCAATTCCTGTGACCAAGTTGGTTGCGCCGGGGCCCGATGTTGCCATGGCCACACCTACTTTTCCGGAAGTTCTTGCATACCCTTGTGCGGCATGGGTTGCCCCTTGCTCGTGTCGGGTGAGCACATGGTTTAACTCGGTTCTAAACTTGTACAACTCATCATAAATAGGCATGATGGCCCCTCCAGGATACCCGTAGAGTAAATCCACACCTTCTGCCAAAAGACAACGAATTACAGCTTCGGCTCCAGAAATATGCATGGTCTTTGATTCTTTCATTTAAATTATTCGTCAGTCACACAGCCTTTAGATGCTGTGGACACATTTTTTATGTATTTATATAACACTCCGCTTTTGAACTTGAGAGGAGGAGCATTCCATTGTTTACGTCTTGCGTCAATTTCTTCGTCGGTTATGTGTACATTTAAGGTATTGTCTTCGGCATTGATTTCAATAATGTCTCCATTTTCAACCAATGCAATCACTCCACCCTCTTGAGCTTCAGGAACAATATGTCCGACAACGAATCCGTGGGTCCCACCAGAAAAGCGACCGTCTGTGATGAGTGCAACGTCTTTTCCTAAGCCTGCTCCCATGATGGCTGCAGTTGGCTTTAACATTTCGGGCATGCCTGGGCCTCCTTTTGGCCCTTCATAACGTATCACAACAACTTCGCCTTTTTGCACTTCCCCATTGCGAATGCCGTCGTTTGCAGCATATTCACCATTAAAGACTCGCGCAGGTCCTTTGAATAAAAGACCTTCTTTTCCTGTTATTTTAGCAACAGATCCCCCGGCTGCAAGATTTCCTTTCAGAATTCGAATGTGCCCTGTGGATTTAATGGGATCTGAAGTTGGATGGATAACATCCTGACCTTCTTTTAAGGCTGGGACATCGGCTAAGTTTTCTGCTAATGTTTTTCCAGTGACGGTAATGCAATCGCCATGTAACATCCCTTCCGCCAACATAAATTTTAACACGGCAGGGACACCTCCAACATTGTGTAAGTCTTCCATTAAGTACTTCCCGCTGGGTTTTAAGTCTGCCAAGAAAGGGGTTTCATCCATGATGGATTGAAAGTCCTCTATGGTAAAATCAATTTCAGCTGCTTTTGCGATGGCTAAAAAGTGTAAAACAGCATTGGTAGAACCGCCTAAAACAGCAATGAGTCGAATTGCATTTTCCAAAGATTTTCGCGTAACGATGTCTTTGGGTTTTAAATCTTTTTCGATCAGCAATTTCATTGCAGCGCCAACTTTAGCACACTCCGCTTGTTTGTCTGGGCTTACAGCAGGATTAGAGGAATTGTAGGGCAACGCCATCCCCAGGGCTTCTATTGCAGAAGCCATGGTGTTGGCGGTATACATTCCACCACATGCTCCTGCACCTGGACAAGCATTTCGTACTACATCCTTGTATTCTTTTTCGTTGATGGTGCCGGCTACTTTCTCTCCCCATGCTTCAAACGCAGATACAACGTCTAGTTTTTTATCTTTATGACAACCCGGCGCAATTGTTCCTCCGTATACAAGAATCGAAGGACGATTTAATCGTAACATCGCCATAAGGGCACCTGGCATATTTTTATCGCAACCGACAACGGTAACTACTGCATCATAGGACATGGCCTGAACCACAGTTTCTACAGAATCAGCAATAACATCTCTCGAGGGCAAAGAAAAACGCATCCCTGGAGTTCCCATAGAAATTCCGTCACTCACTCCAATGGTATTAAAAATTAACCCGACCAAATCCGATTTTTCTACCCCTTCTTTGATGTCTACGGATAAGGCATTGAGGTGCATGTTACATGGGTTTCCCTCATAGCCTGTGCTCGCAATTCCTACAAAAGATTTTTTGAAATCTTCATCCGTCAGCCCAATCGCGTGAAGCATTGCCTGAGCGGCAGGTTGGGTTGGATCTTGGGTGACTGCTTTACTGTATTTATTGTATGTCATAATTTAGGATTAATACGAAATTAATTCGACTCAACTTTTTATTTTTTATAAATTAAAAGGGCTTCTTATGCTCAACCGCGTTTAATGTTAATTAATTATTTAACAATCAATACATTAATTCGTATACATTGCCGATAGCTAAGCAAAAAAAACGCAGCAATTTAGCAAGAAATACAAAGAACAAGATCTCTATTAAACAAAAGATTTTTAAATTGCTAAAATTACACTGATACTTCATGCACGTTAAAGAAATCTTAGAAAAACAAAGAAATTTTTATAATTCTCAAAAAACAAAAGACCTTCAATTTCGAATAAAGAGTTTAAAGCAATTTTTAGCCTGCCTTAAGGAATTTGAACCCCGAGTAACTCAAGCATTAAAGACTGATTTAGGAAAACCTGATTTTGAATCCTTTATCACTGAATTTAATGTGATAAAAGGGGAAACAAAAAAGATGATCAACTCTCTTGAGCTATGGTCAAAACCCAAACGCGTAAAAGCTTCTCTCTTAAATTTTCCTTCTCGCGATTATCTCCTTGCAGAACCCTTTGGTTGTTGCTTACAAATCAGTCCATGGAATTATCCTTTTCAGCTCTCTTTGGCAACACTGATTGGAGCGGTCGCAGCTGGAAATACCGTTGTTTTAAAACCCTCTGAACACGCTCCAGAAACGTCAAAACTTCTGGCAGAATTGATCTTTAAAAGCTTTGCTCCAGAACACGTTACTGTCGTTGAAGGAGGAGCTGAGGCTGCAAAAACATTATTAATGGAGCGATGGGATCACATCACTTTTACGGGAAGTACTGCCATTGGGAAAATTGTTGCCAAAGCCGCAGCAGAACACCTAACGCCTACCCTTTTGGAACTTGGAGGGAAAAATCCTTGCATTGTAGACGGTTCTGCTCCAATACAGTTATCGGCAAAACGAATCGTCTGGGGGAAATACTTGAACTGTGGTCAAACTTGTATTGCTCCGGATTATGTGTTGGTGGATAATAAAGTAAAGGACGACCTAATCGTTGCTTTGATAAAAGAAATAAAAGCTGCCTATGGAGATGATGCTGAAAAATCTTCTAGCTATGGTAGAATTGCACACGCAAAACATTTTGACCGTTTAGTGCATTTGATTCAGGACGTTTCGCTTGAGTACGGAGGGAGATCTAACCCTGAAACATTGTATCTAGAGCCTACGATCTTGGAGGTAAAAGACACGATGCACCCAAGCATGCGGGATGAAATATTTGGACCAATTCTTCCGATAATTAGCTACTCTGATGAAAAGGAAATTGATGAAATTGTTTTAAAATACGAACATCCTTTAGGTTTTTATGTGTTTTCAAGACGTAAAAAATTCATCCAATCTCTTCTAGATCGGTATTCTTTTGGAGGCGGTGTTGTGAACGACAGCGTGATTCAATTTGTCAATGATCAATTGCCTTTTGGAGGCATCGGAGACAGCGGTATGGGCACCTACCATGGAAAAAATTCTTTTGACGCCTATACCCATTACAAACCTGTTATTAAAAGAGGTCTGTGGCTAGACCCAAGTATCCGTTATGCTCCCTATCCAACCGCTTTTGGCTGGTTAAAAAAACTCTTAAATCTAATTTAAAATGAGTGAAAAAAAAGTAAGTGAAGCGATTGCTTATCGCCGTTCCGTACGTATTTATGATCCTGAAAAACCCCTGGATAAAAATGTAGTCAAAAAATGCATTGAACACGCAACGCTAGCCCCTACCAGTAGCAATTTACAATTGTGGGAATTTTATCATATTACACATAAAGACACCAAGGCTAAAATGGTAAAAGCCTGTTTAAGTCAAACTGCTAGTCGAACTGCGCAACAATTTGTGGTTGCTGTATCACGAAAAGATAAATGGAAAGAACGCGTAAACGCCAATCTGGATTTTATGGAAAGTCAGTTTGCAACACAAGAAAAGCGTGACAGCAAGCGCGAAAAAATGGCCACAAACTACTACAGAAAAATAATTCCAACGCTTTATTCAGACTTTCTAGGGATTGCTGGAATATTCAAAAGAATTACGGCAACACTAAAGGGGCTGTCTTCCCCGAGCTATCGTCAAGTACTTGCCCAAGATTTAGACATTGTTGCCCATAAAAGTACTGCTTTAGCGGCACAAAACTTTATGATCAGCATGGCGGCACAGGGATACGATACCTGACCGATGGAAGGCTTTGATTCTAAACGTGTAAAAGCCGTTTTAGGCCTCCCGAGTTCTGCTATGATTACCATGGTAATCAGTTGTGGTATACGTGGGAAAGGTGGGATTTATGGACCTCAATTTCGGGTCCCCTTTAGCCAAGTATACTTTGAAAAGTAAGTTGCTCCCCTTCTCTTTTTTGACTCAGAGTTGCTAGAGCGTCTTCGGTCAATTGAAGGATCTGAAGGTAACCGCCAGTAACTTGGCAATCAGAAGTAGCAATCAATAAATCACCACTTGGCGTAAGCTGAACCCGTCCAGGCAAAACCAATTGACTAAGCAGTGTTGACGCATTCACTTTTACATCCCCCTTTAGGCGGTAGCCCATTCGATTTTGTGCTAAAACGGAAAAGGATTGGGTCGTAATTTCATTTTGCTCTTGTGGATTTAGCTTTTTCCAATCTGGGCCTGGAACAACCTCCAATTCTTTTTTATCGATGTAACTTGAATCAAAACGCAAGCGAACAGGATTTTCTTCTAGGTCATTGGGAACAGTACCCTTAAAAACATCGCCCTTAGCAATCTGACTGGATGGGGTAATCGGGGCAAAAAAAGAAGAGCTTCCCAAAATATGTGGCAACTGAAGTTGGGCTTCAAATCGCAAATAAGCACGTACACCGGACTTTATTTTTCCCAAACTTAAAACACTTCCGGATTTAGCAGTATAAACACGGTACATCTCTACTGTTGTGTTGTTTAGCTTCACATCAATCTCCCCTCCGGTAACCACAAATCGAGTGTTTTTTTGCAAACGCAATGTCGGACCAATAAAAGTGCATTCCCAAACATTATAATCGCCTGCATGGGGCAATAAAGCCAGTGCCATGGAAAAAGCTTTTTTATCCATAGGACCCGAAACCGGAACACCCAAATGGCGGTAGCCGTGTCTGCCCTGATCTTGGATCGAAGTAAAAAATCCAGCGTCTACAACTTCGATCATAGCCTCACTTTTTTAGGGACATACACATCCATTTCAACCAATAGCGCAATCGCTTCACATTGATTTTTATCGACGGAAACAAAACGAACAGCTTCTCCCATTTCCATAAAAAAAGGAGGCTCTTTTTTAGGGAAAAACCATGGAACGGGACAAAACCCAATGCCTTGCCAGCCCCCAGGGCTGTCTTGCGGATAAATCCCAACTTGAGCTCCACCAACGGCAATAGTTCCTTTTTTTGTTACGCGATTTGGCGTTTCCTTTCGTGGGAGTAAAAGCGATTTAGGCAAACCCGACAAATAACCAAAGCCCGGTAAAAAACCATAAAACTCCAATTCATAAGTTGTTGCCAAAAATTGATCTAAATACTCTTGAACCGCATTTTCATCTTTCTGAAAATACCCATACAGATCAAGCGTATATTCCTTGTCCAAACAAATTGGCATTTCCCAGCAGTGATGTGCGGGGGCTCTAAGAAACTGCGCAAAATCAACCCCATCAAAAAGCGACCGTATGGCCTCGGGTGGTAAAGGAGATGAAAGTAAAAAATTTAGACTATTGAATGTGTGGGTTAGTTCTTCTATCTCAGGAAGTAAAGAATGAAAAAAAAACTTTAGCGCCTTGTTGTTCCATGCCATTCTTTCCTCGAAAAACAAAGAGTATGTTTGTGCATTAGAGCTATATAATCTAAACGGCTGTGACATTTACTTTGTTTATTTTCAGAATAGCTTTTAAATGCCTTAGGTTTTCAACAATATTTTCTCCATCTCCATGCATGCACAAGGTTTGTACTACCAAAGGAATTTGGAATTCATCTATGGTTTTAACCCTTTGATTTAAAACAATGCTTAAAGCATTATTCGCTACCTGTGTTTTCTCTATTAAAACCGCTCCTGGAAGAGATCGGTTAACTAAGGCTCCACTACGGCTGTAGGCCCGGTCGCCAAAACCTTCTAAAACAACAGTCATCCCAGCCTTTTTTGCAGCCGCTGCTAAAGCACTATTGGGACTACAATATATTTTTGAAAGCGGGTCGTATTCTGCAACAGTTGCTATAAAAGTTTCTGCTTTTTCAACATCATAAAACATATCGTTATATAAAGCACCATGGGGTTTGATGTGGTTTACATCGGAACAAAGCGTAAAAAAAAGGTCCAGTTGTTTTCGTAAAACCTCTTGAAGTTTTACCCCTGAAATGTCCTGAGAAATTCGACCAAAATTCTCAGGATCTTGGTATGCAGGATGGGCACCCGTTTTTACGTTTTCAGTTTCTGCCAAGGCCAAGCTTTTCAAAACAGTTTTCTTAGTTCCCGCATGCCCCCCGCAAGCGATTGAACAAGATGAAATGTATGGCATAATAGCAGCATCGTTTCCGCTGCCCTCACCTAAATCACAATTGATGTCGATTGTTTTCATTAGAAAATTAAGCCTAAACTTTTTACTCCAAGAAAAATAAAAAAGAATTCGATTAAAAAGAAAATCGTGTTTTGAAGTTTACTGGGTGTTGCACCGCGCATTAGTCTGCTGTTATTCACCATGAATAACAGCAGCAAGCCGATAACAGGCAATAAAATTCCATTAGCGATTTGTGCAAAACGAATGATTTCTAAGGGAACCATTCCAATAGTAGTAAAATAAACTCCTACCGCTAAAACAAAAAAAGCGGTAAGTCTATACCCCCAACCGTCTCGGTCAAAGCCAAAACACTCTGAAACAACAAAAGCGGCTGCCATGGGTGCGGTCAATGCGGAAGTTAACCCCGCTGCAAAAAATCCAAAACGCACAAGGGTGGGCGCCCATTCTCCGTATAAAGGAGCCAAAGCCTGCCCCAGATCCAGCGCGTTGTTTACTTCCATTCCTTCAAGGGCGGCAGCACAGATGATAATGCTTAAAGAAACTATTCCGCCCAAACCAATGGCCACAAAAGTATCTTTCTTCAAAACCCCAAGAGGAACATTTGGAGACCGCGCCACCATGGCCGCGTGTAAAAACAAATTATACGGAACAACAGTAGTACCCAGCAAGCCGACGATGACCAATATTTCATCGGCCTTAAACGATGGCGTAAAAAGACCTTTTAAAATCAATAATACATTCGGTTTTGTAAGCAGCGCTGTGATTAAAAACGAAAGACTCATAAAAACAACGATGACAACAAGACTGTTCTTTAACAAACGGAAACTACCGGCCACCAAAAGCAATGCTACGCTCCCGCCCAATACAAGTGGTAGAAGATCAAAAGATTCTCCAAAACGGAGGGATTCTATATTCAAAATTCCCTTTAGCCCAATCAATGCTCCTGAAAGATTTCCTGCTTCATAGGCCGCATTACCAATCAAAATTGCACCGATAAGCAGAAAACCCAAGAGGAATTTCACAAGGGGGTGCTGCGTTTGTTGGAGACTGCTTTCGGCCAACCCCTGACGTGTAGTCCAGGCTATACGTGCAGCGGTATTCTGAATAAAAATTGTTATAAAAATAGACAACAACATGGCCCACAGTAGGCTGAAGCCGTGATTTACTCCCGCTAGAATGCACAAAGTAATGGTCCCTGGACCTATAAAGGCGGCGGTAATCAAAGCAGCAGGACCTACAGAAATGTTTGGCTTCACGATTAAATTTTAAGTAAGATAATCAATTTAAAACTTCCGCCTTTACCGGACTGTGATCACCAATTGAGATAGCTTGATAACAAATCAACCATTTCAGCATTTCCACAAAAAAAGCTAGATCGTTGATGCAATTCTTTGGGTTCAATATCAAGAATACGCTCTTTCATACTTATTGCTTTTCCTCCAGCTTGTTCTACAATAAATGCTATAGGATTACACTCGTATAATAACCGTAACTTTCCTTTTGGCATTTTTGCATTTGGGGGATACAAAAACAAGCCCCCTTGAAGCATGTTTCTATGAATGTCTGAAACCATAGACCCTATATAGCGTGTTGCGTAATGGGAATCTTCCTCTTTTTGATTTTTAAGAAACGACTTTACTTCTTCTGGAAAAGAAGCAAATTGAGCTTCATTGACAGAATAAACATGGCCAACTGCTGGAATTTGAATGTCAGGATGGGATAAATAAAATGTTCCTATGGCTGGGTTTAGAGTAAAACCGTTAACGCCATCGCCTGTGGTATAGACAAACACAGTGGAGGTTCCGTATAAAACGTAGCCTGCAGCTACCTGGGCATTTCCTTTTTGCAGAAAATCTTCTGCTGTCAATGGTGTCCCAATGTCTGAGATCCGCTTGTAAATTGAAAAAATGGTCCCTATGGAAACATTGACATCAATGTTAGAAGAGCCGTCCAACGGATCTAAAAGAACGACATACTTGCTTTGTTCATCGTACTCTTTTCCTTGAATATCGATAAAACTCTCTGCTTCTTCACTGGCGATTCCGCAAACAATTTTTCTATTGGTCAAAGCGTCAATGAATAAATTATGTGCAAACATGTCAAGCTTTTGTTGCGTTTCTCCTTGAACATTTACACTGCCATTTTTACCTATAATATCCACCAAGCCGGCTTTGTTTACTTTGTGATTGACCATTTTAGCCGCAAGACGAAGCGCGTGAATTACTTTGCTAAATTCGCCAGTACTGTGTTGGTGTTTTTGCTGATTGGCAATTAAAAACTCCCCTAGTGTTATCATGTATGGTTATACTTTTTGAATCTTTATATTTTTATAAACTTACCCCATCCAACCTTCACGATCTAGGCTTCGGTACTGTATTGCCTCTGCAATATGCGCTGAAGAAACGTCTATTGCTCCGTCCAAATCAGCTATGGTTCTTGCCACTTTCAGGATTCTGTCGTACGCCCGGGCAGAGAGAGAAAGTTTCTTCATTGCACTTTCCAACAAAAGTAAACTCTCTGAGGATAATTTACAATAAACCTGTATCTGTTTTGGGCCCATTTGAGCGTTATAATGCAATGCGGTATGCTCAAAGCGTTTGGCCTGAATTTCTCTGGCTTTAGTTACCCGTTCTCGGATGCTAGAAGAAGCTTCCCCTTGTTTTTTATCGGACAGTTGTTCAAAGGGAACCGGTGCAACTTCAATGTGTAAATCAATTCGATCCAAAAGAGGACCCGATATTTTACTGAGGTAACGCTGTGTTTCTTGAGATGGAACACTCCCACGGTCAAAATATCCAGAAGGACTGGGGTTCATGCTGGCCACCAACATAAAGGAACTGGGATAAGTAACCGTGAATTTAGCGCGGGATAAAGTTACCTCTCGATCTTCTAGGGGCTGTCGCATTACCTCCAAAACCGAACGCTTAAATTCGGGTAATTCATCCAAAAACAATACACCGTTATGTGCAAGAGATATTTCTCCAGGTTGCGGGTAACTCCCTCCCCCTACAAGCGCTACATCAGAGATGGTATGATGTGGCGCCCGAAAAGGACGATCTGACACCAAACCTATGTCTTTGACACGCCCCAAAACAGAATGGATCTTGGTGGTCTCCAAAGCCTCTCCTAATGTCATTGGCGGTAAGATAGAAGGCAGTCGTTTGGCCAGCATGGTTTTTCCAGAACCCGGTGGACCAATTAAAATGATGTTGTGTCCGCCGGCTGCTGCAATTTCCATACAGCGTTTTATGGTTTCCTGGCCCTTAACCTCAGAGAAGTCATGAACGATTTTTCGACTGCTTTTTTCAAATAGTTTTCGTGCATTGACAACTGTTGGAGCTAAACTATTGGAGTCTTTAAAAAATGATATCACCTCTTTTAAATTCGCTACACCGTACACTTTGATGTGTTTTACCACGGCAGCCTCTTGCGCATTTTCTTTGGGCAATATAAACCCTTTAAAGCCGTCTTTCCATGCCTGTATGGCTATGGGTAAAGCCCCTTTTATTGGGCGGATGCTTCCGTCTAAGGCAATTTCCCCCATTAAAATATAATCGCCTATGGTAGAAACTTCTACTTGTTTTGAAGCCGCTAAAATCCCAAGGGTCAAAGGCAAATCATAAGCCGATCCCTCCTTTCTCAAATCTGCCGGAGCCATGTTAATGGTGATCTTTTTACCCGGAAGTTTATACCCCATGTTTTGCAAAGCTGCAGCAATACGGTAGTTGCTTTCCTTTATGGCATTGTCAGGCAATCCCACCAAGTGGTAGCCTATGCCCTTGTCTATATTTACTTCAATTGTGATTAAATGAGCGTCTACACCAAAGAGAGCGCTTCCGTAGAGTTGAATTAGCATGTATACGATTTGGAAACACTAAGGTATACTCTTTTTGAATTATTTGTCTATTTAAGTATTCAAATTTTAGACAAAAATGGATAGAACACACAGGGATAAAAATCCAACAACAGCAATCCATAGAGTCATCATGGACCAAGAACGAAAGGTTTCTTTTTCGTTCATTCCTAAATATTTGGAAACCAACCAAAAGCCGCTGTCATTAACATGGGATAAGATGGATGCACCAGAAGCAATGGCCAATACTAGCAATGCTTTTTGTGGCTCGCTTGTGCTTTCTGCAATCAACGGCGCCGTTAAACCTGCTGCTGTGATCATCGCAACTGTTGCAGATCCTTGCAAAAGACGAATCAATACCGCAGCAATAAATGCAAATCCCAAAATAGGGACCCCCTGGGCTGCAACCCATTCCGCCAATTGTTGACCGGCTTCAGTAGCAATTAACATTTGTTTAAACGTCCCCCCTGCTCCTGTTAAAAGAATGATCAATCCTGCCGGAAGCATGGATTGATTGGATATCATCAACAAGGTTTTTGCTGATACCCCTCTTTTTAACCCTAAAAAATACCACGCCACTACATTTGCCACCAACAAAGCCCCAAAGGGATGCCCTAAAATTTGTAAAGAATACGCCAGCGCATCGGGGAGGGGAAAATCCGATCCAAGAAATACGATTAATGTTTGTAAAACAATTAAAAACAAAGGCAAGCCAATTACCCCAAAGATCGTCAATAAAGAAGGAGGGTTGATTCCACCGACATAATCGTTTTGTATATCCGGGGCAACAATGTGGATTTTTTTACTGATTCGATTGGAAAATACGGGTCCTGCAATCCATGCCGTTGGTAATCCAACAATAAAACCAAAGAGAATCACCCATCCTAGGGGGGCCTTTAAAATTTCAGCAACGGCAACTGGACCGGGAGTTGGCGGAACAAAAGCATGGGTAATGGCCAAACCGGCCAATAAAGGAAGTGCGTATAATAATAGGGACTTCCCTGTTTTTCGTTGTAAGGAATACACCAAAGGAACCAAAATGATAAAAGCTACGTCAAAAAAAACAGGAATAGCGATAAAAAACCCTGTTAACAACATGGCCCAAGAGGCGCGTTTTTCACCCATTTTGTCAATCAAGTACAATGCCATAGCGGTTGCACCACCAGAGTGCTCTAACATCCCCCCTAAAAGGGTTCCTAAACCAACAACAATGGCAACAAATCCCAGAGTATTTCCCATTCCTGTTTGAATGGTTTGCACAATTGCATCTGGAGAAAGTCCCGCGAAAACCCCCACCACAATACTTGAAATCAATAAGGCAACAAAAGCGGGAAACTTAAAACGCAATATCAACAACAACAATACAACAACTCCCAATACAACTGAGAATAACAGAGCAATGTCCATACAGTCAAACTTTAAAGCAATATAGCATTTCAAAAATGATTTCTTGCTTTCTTAGAAAGAATGCTTCTGCGCATAAAGCTTTTCCTATTTTTGTGCTTCAAACCCTGCAAATGAATTTACTTTCAGTAGAAAATGTAGCCAAGTATTATGGAGAACGGATTCTTTTTGAATCGATTTCTTTCGGCATAAACAAAGGGCAAAAAATTGCTTTTATAGCTAAAAATGGAAGTGGAAAAACAACCCTTTTAGAGATGATTGCCGGTGCAAGTACTCCGGATGCAGGAGAAATCAACAAGCGAAAAGGAACCAAGATCAGTTACCTTTCTCAAATTCCTAAGTTAAATGAAAAAGGATCCATAGAAGATGCAATTCTAGGGTCTGAGAATGACATATTACAAATCATTACTGCTTATGAGCGTGCACTTTTAAACCCTGAAGATGAAACCGCTTACCAAAAAGCATTTGATGCAATGGAACAGCAACAAGCCTGGGATTTTGAAACGCAATACAAACAAATTTTATCTCAGCTAAAACTCCCTGAACTCGATAAAAAAGTAGCCACCCTGTCCGGAGGTCAAAAAAAACGTTTGGCCTTGGCCATTGCCCTTTTGGAAAAACCCGATCTCCTGATTTTAGACGAACCCACCAACCATTTGGACCTGGACATGATCGAATGGCTGGAAGCTTTTTTTGCAAAGGAAAAAATGACCTTACTATTGGTAACACACGACCGGTATTTTCTAGAAAGAGTATGCAACGAAATCATAGAATTGGATCAGGGAAAATTATACACCTATAAAGGCAATTACGCCTATTACCTTGAAAAAAGAAATGCAAGAATTGAGCTTGAAAATACCGTAGCCCATAAAACCAAACTGCATTTTAAAAAAGAACTGGAATGGATGCGTCGCCAACCGAAAGCAAGAACGACAAAATCCAAATCTAGAATCGATGATTTTAAACACATTAAAGCAAAAGCAAAAGAGCGACGTCAAACCCATGTAGTACAACTTGAAATCAACATGGAGCGTTTAGGCTCTAAAATGATAGAACTGCACAAAGTTTCAAAAGCCTTTGATGACAAAGTTATATTAGATCAGTTTGATTATACCTTTCAACGAAAAGACAGGATTGGAATCATTGGCCAAAATGGAGCAGGAAAATCTACTTTTCTTAACCTTTTGACCGGACAAATACCGCTGGACAGTGGAAAGATTATTACCGGAGAAACCTTAAAATTCGGCTATTACAATCAAGAAGGAATTGTTGTTAAAGAGGGGCAAAAAGTCATCGAAGTTATTCAAGAATTTGGCGAATACATCCCTCTAAAAAAAGGCAAAAAAATTTCAGCGCAACAACTACTAGAACGCTTTTTGTTTGATCGAAAAAAACAATACGATTATGTTGAAAAACTCAGTGGTGGGGAAAAAAAGCGTTTATATCTCTGTACCGTTCTGATTCAAAATCCAAACTTTCTCATTCTAGATGAGCCCACAAATGACTTGGATATCATTACCCTCAATGTTTTGGAAAGTTTTCTCTTGGACTTTCCAGGCTGCCTCATTGTTGTATCACACGATCGGTATTTTATGGATAAGATCGTAGATCATTTATTTGTTTTTAAAGGCAATGGAGCCATTGATAATTTCCCAGGAAACTATTCTGATTTTAGGGTATATGAAAGTTCACAACCCGCAGAAACAGAAGAAAAAAGTCAGCCCTCTCAAAAGAAAACATGGAAAAAAACGCAAGACAGTATAAGTCTTTCGTATAACGAACAGAAAGAGTTTCAACGTTTAGAACGAGAAATTTCAAAACTCGAAAAAGAAAAAATAGAAGTACAACAACAATTTACGCAAAACGACCTGTCTCCGGATCAAATCAAAGAATTGTCACGTAATCTTAGTGGTCTTGAAACATCCATTGAAGAAAAAACAGAACGCTGGTTCGAGTTATCGATGAAGGGAGAATGATTATTTTTTTCGGCTTAGACCCGTTTTTAGCCATTGATAATAGGTGTTCGCATCTGTATACTGAAGAGCTGAATTTAAAAGCGTGCCGTCTGCTTCCATCAAAATGTAATACGGTTGTGAAGCCGTTTGAAAATTCACAGCTTGAAAAGTCGCCCATTTCTCTCCAACAGTATTGATGTTACGCACTCTTCCGTCTGAGAAAGAATAATTAAACGCTTGACCCTCCGGCAAAGGAGATCGATCATCTACATAGAGTGAAATTAAGATCACTTCTTCGTTTAAAAGCTTAAAAATATCGGGGCGGGACCACACATTTTCTTCAATTTTTCTACAGTTTACACAAGCCCACCCTGTAAAATCCAGCAAAATAGGTTTGCCCTTTTCCTGAGCTATTTTCCGTCCTGTTTCATAATCTTTATAACATTCTAACCCCAAAGGACAATCGCTTTCCGTTCCATATATGCTGTAAAAAATTGGAGGCGGAAACCCACTCAAAGCTTTTAGCGTATTCTCTTTAGCACCAAAACTTACAACCAAAAAAGAGGTAAACACAAGGGCGAGCGCACCAAATACAATTCTGCCTTTGGAAAGAGCCACTTTCACTTCGTGTGGAAAACGAAAAACTCCAAAAAGATAAAGCGTAAGCAGGAAGGAAATCAATGCCCATATTCCAATAAAAACTTCTCTTTTTAGAATCCCCCAATGCGCTACCAAATCTGCGTTGGATAAAAATTTAAGCGCAAGAGCCAACTCTAAGAAACCCAAAACAACTTTCACCTGTGTCATCCATCCCCCTGATTTTGGTAAAGAGTTTAATGCATTTGGAAATAAAGCAAATAAACCAAAGGGAAGTGCCAAAGCAAAGCCAAAACCGGTCATTCCAATGCTCAATTGCATTGCCCCACCGGAAGAGCTTAAGGATCCTACCAATAGAGACCCCAATATAGGTCCGGTACACGAAAAAGAAATAATGGCAAGAGTCAAAGCCATAAAAAAGATTCCCAGCAGGCCTTTTTTATTCGCTCCTTCATCTGTAGTACTTCCCCAGCTGACTGGAAGATTAATTTCATAAAACCCGAAAAAAGAGAAAGCGAAAAAGATGAAAATCCCAAAAAACAACAGGTTCAAGACTACATTGGTGGATAGAGAATTTAGCAGATCTGGATTTAAGCCTTCAATGAAATGAAAAGGTAGGCTAAGACTTACATATATCGCTACAATAAAGAACGCATAAAGCAGTGCATTGAAAATCCCTTTTTTAGGAGTGGTTGCTTGCTTTAAAAAAAAGGAGACTGTTAAAGGGATCATCGGAAAAACACAGGGCGTTAAAAGTGCCAATAGTCCTCCTAGAAAGCCTAATAGAAATAAATTCAATAAACTATTGTTAGTGGTCTGCCCTTGCGTAAGGAATTTTGAAAAGTCATTTTTCGCAAAATTAATTTTTAAGGCTTCTGCCTTTTCCAAATCTGAAGATCGGGTTTGCATCAATGGCTCAATTTGTCCATTCTCTGATAGATAAAACACAAACGGTTCTGTCCTAAAAATACACAACTTGTCATCACAAGCTTGGTATTCAATTTCTCCTTTTATATAGGCTAGTTCTGGGTTTACATTAGAAAGGGTTTGCGAAAAGGTTGCAGAATGATCAAAAAACTTACTGTCCATTTCAAAAATAGGATCCCATGCGGCTATTGGCTTACTTTCGCTTATGTTCCCAACGAGGGTGAACTCCCCATCTTCAAAATTGAAAAGGGTAGGCAATGGCCCATCATCCGGTAAATCAGTACTGTATAAATGCCAGGTGGGTGAGATCGTAGCGGTAAATACCAACTGCCATTCGCTTGGGGAAATTTGACGCTTTTCTTTTTTCCATAGTACGGGTTCTTGAGCATTCACCCAAAAACTCATCAAAAGGACAAAGCCTAATAAAACTTTTTTCATTTTATCTGGATGCAAAACAATTGCTTGGTTTCAGCAGATGCATGAAAACGTCGATCGGCGCGTTTGCCAACAACCCATACAATTTCTTCTCCTGAACAGAGCAACCATTGATTTTCTTTTTCTAACAAGGAATACTTTTCGTCTTTAAAAAACTTACTCAATTTTTTTTTGCCTTGCATTCCTGAAGGGTAAAAATAATCCCCTTCTTTCATTTTTCGAAGTTTTAAGGGAAATATTAACTTTTCTCTATCTAAGGTTAAATGTGTGTTTGAGTTTTCGTTTTGGGAAGCGTTCAAAGTTAATGGCGTATTTAACGGGCTAATTCCATCCCAAAAATATTCTTCTTTCCTGATTTCTGGATATACACTAAGAATCAATTCATCTCTATTTTTCAATAAGCGATGCGTTTTAGACAGCAAATGTTTTCCCGAAGCAGCAGTAAGCAGTTGGACGAGGTCTGCTATGTGCTCAAAACCGTAAGGATAAAAAATACGATGAAGATAAAATGAAGGATCAACGGTGTTTTTCAACGAAGAAACAGATAAATGATAAACGCCATTTTCCTCCCTTAGAAATTCACTTTTAAAGCGATCTATTTCTGCTTCCAATACTGACTCTGCTTGTTTTATATACTGTAAGGATTGAAGTAAATTTTTACGCAATTGAGGTTGATGCTGTTCCCAAGCGGGTAAAACTTCGTTCCGTATAGCATTACGCAAATAATCGCTTGTAGCGTTACTGCTGTCCTCGCACCATTGAAGCTTTTCAAATTCAGCATACTCTAAAATCTCCCGCTTTGAGAATGACAATAAGGGCCGAACTCTGTTAAGTGTTTCTGCAGCTATACCCGTCAACCCACTCGGCCCATTTCCCCTTCCTAAACGTAATAAAAGAGTTTCGATATGATCGTCTGCATGGTGTGCCGTTACCAATGTACTGTAGTGCTCTTCCTCCAGCAGTTGATCAAACCATTGATACCGTAGCGTTCGTGCTGCCATCTGAATTGAAACCTTTGCATTTTTTGCGAAGGCAATGGTATTGAACGATTTTACATGAACCGTTTTGTTCCATTTTGCTCCTATACTTTGCACAAAGTCAGCTTCATTGTCACAATCAGGAACACGCAATTTAAAATTACAATAGGCCAAAGCAAAAGTGTAGCCCAAACGGTGTAGTAGATGCGTAAGTACAATACTGTCCACCCCACCGCTGCAAGCCATTAAAAAAGGCTGGTCTTTACGCAATTTATAATTTTGGATAAGTTGTTTTGCAAACTCTTCAATCATATGACAAATTTATCGCTAAAAGTTTGACTCACAGAATTAATTTAGACCATTATTTGCTTTTAACGGGATAATGTAAGAAGTTTGCACTGTATTATGAAGACAACCTTTACACCTTTATCCATTTACCGCAACCTGCGCACGCGTCGCCCCTTGGGGGTATAATACATGTATGGAATTTAGGTGTGTCCGATTCCGCTTCTCTATTCAACTTTTTTTTTACTTTAATTTTTTCCCATGGAAATTCATATTGCGGGATCGCAACACATACATTTTGCAAAAACAATCAGTCAAACCATAGACGAATCTGCACGAGACAGAGGCACAGGAATTGCTAGGCGTACTCCAGAATACATTATTGAGAAAATGGAAAATGGCAATGCAGTGATTGCTTATGAAGGAGATGAATTCGCTGGCTTTTGTTATATAGAAGTATGGGGGCATGGAAAATATGTTGCCCATTCAGGGTTAATCGTAGATCCAAAATATAGAGGCCAGGGTTTGGCAAAAAAAATTAAAAAAAAGGTATTTGATTTGTCCTTAAAAAAATTCCCTGGAGCAAAAGTCTTTGGGATTACAACAGGTCAAGCGGTGATGAAGATAAACTCAGAACTCGGCTATAAACCCGTTCACTTTTCAGAATTGACTGACGATCCTGAATTTTGGAAAGGATGCCAAACCTGTAAAAACTTTGATGTGCTTACACGAACAGAACGAAAACTATGTCTTTGTACCGGAATGCTTTATGACCCAAAAGAGAAAAATAAACCGCAGAAAAAAAACTTTTTAAACGGACTTTTTAAATCAAAAAAATGAAAAAATTAGTACTTGCCTACTCAGGAGGTCTAGATACATCGTATTGTCTCAAAACCCTATCGCAAGAAGAGTATGAAGTTCATGCCGTAAGTGTCAATACAGGAGGATTTAGTCCTTCGGAAATTGAAGCCCAAGAAAAAAAAGCCTATGCTATGGGGGCTACCACTTACAAATCCATCGATGCTCTATCTACATTTTATGAAAAAATTGTAAAATACTTGATTTTTGGAAATGTATTAAAAAACAATACTTATCCGCTTTCGGTTAGTGCAGAACGCATTATTCAAGCCATTGAAATCATAGAATACGCAAAAGAAATAGGTGCAAAATACATTGCTCATGGCAGTACTGGTGCGGGGAATGACCAAGTACGTTTTGACCTTACTTTCCAAGTTATCGCACCGGATATTGAAATCATAACCCCCATACGCGATCAACAACTTTCTAGAGAAGCAGAAATCGATTACCTAAAAAGTCAGGGAATTGACATCCCTTGGGAAAAAGCACAATACTCTATCAACCAAGGGCTTTGGGGTACTTCTGTCGGAGGTTCTGAAACCTTAACCTCTCATAAAAATTTACCTGAAAGTGCGTACCCTAGTCAATTGACCGCACATTCACCCAAGAAAATAAAATTACAATTTACGCAAGGAGAGTTAACAGCCATAGACGAAACTGCAGGGACTGCAGTGGAATTGATTCAACACCTTCAAGATATCGCAAAGAGTTTTGGTATAGGAAGAGACATCCATGTGGGTGATACAATCATTGGAATAAAAGGAAGAGTAGGCTTTGAAGCCGCTGCCCCAATGATCATTATAAAAGCACATCACTTGCTCGAAAAACACACGCAATCCAAATGGCAACAGTTCCAAAAAGAACAACAAGCCAGTTTCTATGGAATGCAATTGCATGAAGGAAACTTTTTAGATCCTGTCATGCGTGACATCGAAGCATTCTTGGAAAGCAGTCAAGAAAAAGTCTCAGGTGATGTTTTTATTTCGCTTCACCCCTATAGATTTGAATTGGAAGGAATACAGTCACCGAATGACTTAATGAATGCTGATTTCGGAAGTTATGGGGAGATGAACAAAGGTTGGACAGCAGATGAAGCCAAAGGCTTTATAAAAATCGCGGCCAATGCGCATAAAATATACACCCAGGTTAACCCAAACAATCAAAAATGAAAAGTGTAGGCATCATCGGAGGATCAGGATATACGGGCGGAGAACTAATGCGATTGGTACTCCTCCACCCTGCTTTGGAGTTGAATTTTGTGTACAGCAGTACGCGTCCGGATACTCCAGTATACGAGACGCATCAAGATTTGTTGGGAAGCGTCGACTTAAACTTTACAGATAAGATAAACGAAAATGTAGATGTTTTGTTTCTGTGCTTAGGCCATGGGAATTCCTCTGCTTTTTTGGAAAAGTATAGTTTTGGCGCATCCACATTAATCATTGATCTTAGCAATGATTTTAGATTGCAAGAGGATGCCAAATTCCAAGGATATAATTTTGTTTATGGGTTACCGGAATTTCAAAAAAGCAGAATCGAGAAAGCAAACGCCATAGCCAATCCAGGTTGTTTTGCAACAGCGATACAACTGGCATTATTGCCTTTGGCGAAAAGTAAACTTTTGCACTCCAACGTAAACATCAATGCCATTACAGGCAGTACTGGCGCTGGTGTTGGGCTTAGTCCTACATCTCATTTTAGCTGGAGAAACAATAATATTTCTTGGTATAAACCCTTTACACATCAACATCTTGGCGAAATCGGTGAAACCTTGACGGCTCTTAACCACGAAGCAACAGAACTCTTCTTTTTACCCCAGAGGGGAGATTTTACTCGCGGGATTTTTGCAACTGCTTATACCACATATACAGGCAGTCTTGAAGAAGCAAAATCATTGTATACCGATTTTTATAAAGACGATCCGTTTACCCATGTCTCCGACAAAGAAATAGCGCTAAAACTGGTCTTAAACACCAATAATTGCTTTTTACATTTACATAAATATAAGGATCAGCTTTTGATTACTTCAGTGATCGATAATCTGATCAAAGGAGCCTCAGGACAAGCGATTCAAAACCTTAACCTTATGATGGGTTGGGAAGAAACACTAGGATTAGAATTGAAACCAAATATCTTTTAAACATGAAAATTGCCATAATTGGTGCTGGAAACTTAGGGCTGAGTATAGCCAAAGGCTTGGTTGTAAATGATACATTTACAACCTTGTATTTGACCAAAAGAAACACAGCACAATTGTCCCAATGGGATGCACTTAAAAATGTAACGGTAACCGCTGATAATCGTACTGCCGTTGAAAAATCAGACATTCTTATTTTTGCAGTTCAACCCAGTCAAATGGAGGGTATTTTTGAGGAAATAAAAGACCTTCTGACAGAAAAACACGTTTTAATTTCTACCATCACAGGCTTTAAAATAAGTCGGATTGAAGATCAGATCGGAGAAAACTTCCCCATAATAAGAAGCATGCCCAATACGGCGATTTCTGTAGGAAAATCAATGACGTGCATCTGTAGCAATACAGCCGGAGAAAAACGCGTCGCCATCGCATCTGCGATTTTCAATGGCCTGGGGACTTCCATCACAATCCAAGAAGAACACATGCAAGCAGCAACAGTAATCTGTGCAAGCGGTATTGCCTTTTGGATGCGCTTGATTCGCGCAACCACACAGGGTGGAGTTCAATTGGGGTTTGATGCAGAAGAAGCCATGAAAATGTCAATGCATACTGCTTTAGGTGCAGCAAGTCTTTTAATTGAAACCGATACGCACCCAGAACAAGAGATCGATAAAGTAACCACACCTAGAGGGTGTACTATAACGGGTTTAAATGAAATGGAACACCAAGGCTTGAGTTCTTCCTTGATCCAAGGACTGGTGGCTTCTTTTGAAAAAATCAACGAAATATCTAAACAATAATGCCATTATTTGACGTTTACCCCTTGTATGATGTAACCCCCGTAAAAGCGGAGGGTGTGTATGTTTTTGATGATAAGGGAGAAAAATATTTAGACCTGTATGGAGGACATGCAGTCATATCCATCGGACATACCCATCCGCTTTATGTGGAAAAATTAAAGAGTCAAATGGATAAGATTGGATTTTATTCCAATGCCATTCAAAACCCCTTACAAGTAGAATTGGCCGATGCAATCAGTGAACAATCCTGTTTGCATGATTATCAGTTATTCTTGTGCAGTTCAGGAGCGGAGGCCAATGAAAATGCATTAAAGCTCGCTTCTTTTCACACGAACAAAGCGAGGGTAATTGCCTTTAAAAATGCCTTTCATGGAAGAACCAGTGCTGCAGTTGCAGCAACAGACAATAAAAACATCAATGCGCCTTTGAACTTGCAGCAGGAAGTTACTTTCATTCCTTTTAACGATGCTGAAGCACTAGAAAATGAACTCAAAAAAGGCGACGTTTGTGCTGTTATTTTTGAAGCCATTCAAGGCGTTGGTGGTCTGGATGAACCTTCACATGAATTTGTTTTGGACATGGACCGCATGTGTAAGAAATACAACAGCTGTTTAATTGCCGACGAAGTACAATCTGGTTTTGGCCGTTCAGGGGTGTTCTTTGCCTACCAGCACTACCCCATAGAGCCAGACATCATTTCTATGGCAAAAGGCATGGGGAATGGCTTTCCAATCGGTGGGATTTTTGTGCACCCAAAAATTGAAGCAAAATACGGAATGCTAGGCACTACGTTTGGCGGAAATCATTTGGCTTGTGCAGCTTCTCTTGCTGTACTGGAAGTGCTTAAAAAAGAAAAACTTCAACAACACGCACAAAAAATGGGACGCTATTTTGTCTCCAAAGCAGAAAAGATTTCTCAGGTTAAAACCCTAAAAGGTAGAGGGCTAATGCTAGGGCTTGAATTTGACTTCCCCGTGGCAGAATTAAGAAAGAAACTCATCTACGAACACAAAATATTCACGGGAGGCAGCAGCAACAAAAATCTTTTACGAATACTCCCCCCACTGAACATTCAAGAAGAACATCTGGATCACTTTTTTAAAGCCTTGACCCAGTGCCTTAATACGCAATAATACATGAAAAACTTCATTACGCTTGACGATGTACAAGATTTACATAAAATGGTAGATCTTGCAGAAAATTTAAAAAAAGATCCCTACGCATTTGAAAAATCTGGTAGGCGAAAAACCTTAGGCCTTCTGTTCTTTAATCCTTCTCTAAGAACACGCTTAAGCACCCAAAAAGCCGCTCAGAATTTAGGCTTTAAAACCATGGTAATGAACTTTTCGAATGAAGCGTGGGCATTAGAGTTTGAGGACGGAACCGAAATGCGCGGTATACGCTCTGAACACATCAAAGAAGCTGCTGCCGTGGTATCGCAATATTGCGACTTTGTTGCCATAAGAGCTTTTGCATCATTAACCGACAAGGGGCAAGATGAAGCGGAAGTGGTTTTAAGAAGTTTTGCCCGTTATGCAAGCATTCCGGTAGTAAACATGGAAAGCGCTACAGCACACCCACTTCAAGCCTTGGCAGATGCTTTAACATTAAAAGAACAAAACCTTCAACCCAAAGCCAAAGTTGTGCTGACCTGGGCACCTCATCCAAAAGCACTTCCCCATGCGGTTGCCAATTCTTTTACTCGAATGATGCAACAGCAAGATGCTGAATTTGTCATAACTCATCCAGAAGGATATGACTTAAATCCAGAGATCACCAAAGGAATTCCAATTGAATACGACCAAGAAAAAGCCCTGGAAGGAGCTGATTTTGTATAT
>CBFIJA010000015.1:0-30169 GCA_965662875.1 Candidatus Arcticimaribacter sp. | reverse complement strand
CGGATAGGGGGCGTTCATCACAGGGGTATTGAATGCCGCATTTTGTAATGTGAACGGTTTTGTCTCTGGAAACGGAGGCAGATTTAAAGGCTTCCCCAAAAGCAGCTTCTGTAGTGTAGCCGCCATAGATGTCAGCATGGTCAAAAGTGTTGACCCCAAGGGCCATATTTTCTTCTATCGCCTCTGTCATGGCTGAGGGAGAAAAATCTTTTCCCCAGACTCCCCAAGTCATGGTTCCGGAAATGATTCTAGATAATTGATTCATTGTGTTTTATTTATGCTTAAATTTAAGAACTATGACAAGGGCAAACCCCTAGGTTTTCCTAATAGTTTTAACCAATTATTAACAAGATTTAGAAAATTAATTCTTCATTTTTGTCCCAATAAAAAACAGCAAAAGAACATGGATGCAAACAACGCAGTGGATATCAAGGCGCTGAATGAGAAAATAGAACAAGAAAGCGCATTTATCGATTTACTAACCCTTGAAATCAATAAAGTGATTGTTGGCCAAAAGGGGATGATAGAAAAATTGCTCATCGGTCTATTAGGTCGCGGACACATTTTGCTAGAAGGGGTCCCTGGATTGGCAAAAACCCTTGCCATAAACACCTTGAGCCAGGCCGTTAAAGGAAGTTTTAGCCGCATTCAATTTACACCCGACTTACTGCCAGCAGATGTTGTGGGAACCCTGATTTATAATATGAAAGAGAATGATTTCTCCATAAAAAAAGGTCCCATATTTGCCAATTTTGTTTTGGCAGATGAGATCAACCGTGCACCTGCAAAAGTACAGTCTGCACTCCTTGAGGCCATGCAAGAAAAGCAAGTGACGATTGGCGATGAAACCTTTAAGTTGCAAGCTCCTTTTTTGGTCATGGCAACACAAAATCCAGTAGAGCAAGAAGGAACTTATCCATTACCGGAAGCCCAGGTAGATCGCTTTATGCTGAAAACCATAATAGACTATCCAAAATTGGCCGATGAACAATTGATTGTTCGCCAAAACTTACAAGGTGAAACCACTAAGGTAAAACCGGTTGTAACCACCAAGCAAATTCTATCTGCTCAAAATACTGTTCGGGAAGTTTATATGGACGAAAAGATCGAAAAGTATATCTTGGATTTGATTTTTGCAACCCGCTATCCAGAGAATTACCGTTTGGATAAAATTAAACCCTTAATAAGTTTTGGAGCCTCGCCGCGAGGAAGCATCAATTTGGCAACCGCAGCCAAGTGTTATGCTTTTCTAAAGCACAGGGGGTATGTTATACCTGAAGATGTTCGTGCGGTTGTATATGATGTTTTGCGACACAGAATAGGATTAACTTATGAGGCTGAAGCTGAAAACATCACGACAGAGGATCTGATCAGTCAAATCATCAATGAAGTGGAAGTGCCCTAGGGAATGGATACAAAAGCGCTTTTAAAGAAAGTTCGCAAAATCGAAATCAAAACGAGACGCTTAAGCGATCATGTTTTTGGTGGAGAATACCACAGTACCTTTAAAGGACGCGGTATGACCTTTAGCGAAGTACGCCAATACCAGTTCGGAGATGACGTCCGTGCCATTGATTGGAACGTAACGGCGCGCTATAACGAGCCGTATGTAAAAGTTTTTGAAGAAGAACGCGAACTTACGCTTATGCTAATGGTAGATGTTAGTGGCTCTGAGTTTTATGGAACCCAGTCGCAGTTTAAAAGAGAAATTCTTACTGAAATTGCAGCAACCCTTTCTTTCTCAGCCTTGCAAAACAACGATAAAGTAGGCTTGATTCTTTTTTCAGACCAGGTGGAATTGTTTATTCCCCCCAAAAAAGGAAAATCACACATACTTAGGATAATTCGAGAGTTACTTGAGTTTAAGCCAAAAAGTAAAGCAACCAATATCCAAACGGCTTTGGAATTTCTTTCTGGGGTAATGAAAAAGAAAGCCATTGTTTTTTTATTGTCTGACTTTATGGATTCAAATTATGAAAAGACATTGCGTATTGTTGCCAAAAAACACGATTTGACGGGAATCCGGGTATACGATCCTACAGAAGCTGAAATTCCAAATTTAGGTTTGGTGCCTATGATTGATAGTGAAACAGACAAAACCCAATGGATCAACACAGGATCAAAAGCGGTACGTAGAGCTTATGCCGATAAACACCGTGAACAACTGGAGTATTTTCAGAATGCTTTTAAAATGAATGGCGCAGGAACCCTCAGTTGTGGCGTAGAAGAGAGTTATGTAAAAAAACTGTTGAGTTATTTTAAAGCCCGAATTTGATGAGATTAGCTTTTTCAATTTTTCTTTTCTTTTGTACCGCAGTCAGTTGGGCTCAGCGCACAACAGAAATTCGTACTGCAGTTGATCGTGACAGCATCAAGATTGGTGAACAAATCAATTTAAAGCTTCAGTTTGAAGCAGACAGTCTCCCCGACATTGCTTTTCAGGAAAAACTTTCTTTTGGTTCGTTTGAATTGCTAGAAGCCTATCCCCTTGACACTTTATTTGTTGAAGACAAATATATTTTCACCCAAGAATACGCGTTAATTCATTTTGATTCTGGAAAACATATCCTTCCCATTCAACCCATCAAAATCAATCAAAAGATTTTTCTTTCGGACTCATTGATGATTGAGGTAGCTACTGTAAAAGTTGACACCTTAAAGCAACCGCTTTATGACATAAAACCATTACAGCAAGCAAAAAAATCGTATCGAGGCTTAATTCAAAATGCAATGCTGTTTGCTTTAGTTTTGGCATTGATTTTTATGGCTTATCTTTTTTGGAAAAAGCGCCAACAGAAGAAAATAGAAGCAGAGGCAGAGTTGCCTCCTTTCGATCGGGCGATACAAGCACTAAAAGCACTTGAGGAAGAACAACCGAAAGAACAAGAAGAATACAAAAATTATTATTCACGACTCACCGATGTAGTGCGAAGATACCTAGAGGAAGAAGCGAAAATCACAGCTTTAGAAAGCACAACGGACGAATTACTCTTAAAATTAGAAGCCCTAAAAGAGAGCGGTACTTTAGCCCTAGAACATCAAACCTTGGTAAATCTGAAACAGGTTTTACAGCATGCAGATTTAGTAAAATTTGCGCGCTCAGCCCCAGAGATTGGGGTAGCCACTACCGACCGCAAGTTGGTGGAAGAGGTAGTTATAGAAACCCAAGACGCCCTGCCCGAACCGACAGAAGAAGAACTGGCTCTAACGCTGGCCTACCAAAAAGAGTTAGCACAAAAGCAAAGAAAACAAAAAATAAGAATAGCCCTTTACAGCTTCTTAGGGGTTGGGATATTGTCTTTTGTTGTTGTCGTTTCTATCTATGGGTTTACTTCTGTTAAAGACACCTTGTTTAGGTACCCAACCAAAGTGTTGCTGGATGGCCATTGGATTAAAAGCCAATACGGGTCCCCACCTGTAACAATTAAAACGCCAGAAGTATTGGAGCGGGATGAGGCCTCAACAAAAAGCCTTAAAATCTACCAAGCGGGTGATCCTATTTCCTCTTTTCAGCTACGCTTGCTCTTTGACAATACTCCCGCTCCTTCCAATCCTGAAGCAACTCCGGAAGAGCAGGAGGAAGCCATTAGATCCTTAATGGATGCTGCAATTGCAGCTTTAGAAGAAAGAGGCGCAAAAAATATATTGGCACAAAACGATGTTTTTACCACAGAAGACGGAACAGAAACCCTTCGAATGTTTGGAACTTTAGACCTTGTTGAAAACGAGCAAGATGAGGAAAGTATTCGCTGTCGATTTGTCTGCCTTTTGTTTCCCTTTAAAGAAGTGGGCATTCGTCTAGAAATCATTTACCCTAAATATGATCGTTACGGGGAGGCCCTTGAAAAAGAGGTGTTAAATTCAATTGAAATAATTAAAGAATTATAAGCGTGTTGGAAGGAATTACATTTGCGAACCCAGAATTCTTATGGCTTTCCCTAGTGTTTGTCCCTCTATTGGTATGGTATTATTATAAAGGGAAGCAACAACAAGCCAGATTAAGGGTGTCCTCCCTAGAAGGCTTTCAGGGAAAACCGTCCCTTTTAGCCCGCTTTCAACCCTTGCTGTATGCCCTTCGTTTCTTTGCTTTGGTATTGGTAATCCTAGCCGTTTGTAGACCGCAGTCAGTGGATGTTTCTACGCGAACGAAAACAAATAAAGGCATAGACATCATTATGGCAATTGATGTGTCTTCCAGCATGCTTGCACAAGATTTGAAACCCAACCGTTTGGCTGCCCTAAAAAATGTGGCTTCAGACTTTGTAAAAGATCGAAAAACAGACCGTATTGGATTGGTTGTTTATGCAGGAGAAAGCTATACGAAAACACCAATCACAAGTGATAAGCGCATTGTCTTAAACGCCTTAGAGAGCATTCGGTATGATGGGGTCATCAATGACGGTACCGCAATTGGAATGGGTTTGGCGACGGCAGTAAATCGTCTCAAAGACAGCAAGGCAAAAAGTAAAGTAATTATATTGCTGACCGATGGGGTAAACAACGCTGGATTTATTGACCCAAAAATTGCTACAGAATTGGCCATCGAATTTCAGATAAAAACATACACCATTGGTTTGGGAAGTAACGGAAATGCAAGAGCCCCGATAGGAATTTTACCCAATGGGAAATTCCAATATGGGATAACCAAAGTTGAAATCGACGAAGCCTTACTTAAAACCATAGCGGAAGATACAGGTGGATTGTATTTTCGTGCCACAAACAACAATAGCTTGATTGCTATTTACGACGAAATAAACAAGTTGGAAAAAACAGAAGTTGAAGAATTTAAATATTACAATTACCAAGAAAAATATAGGAGTCTCCTTTTGGCAGCCCTGTTGTTTTTGATTTTGGAATGGATATTGAAGCATACCCTTTTTAGAAGTTTTATTTGATATGTACCAATTAGAAGAAGCAAATTATTTCTATTTCTTGATTTTGATCCCCCTGCTGTGGGGGGCTTTTGGGTTATATACGGCTTGGAAGAAAAGGATTCAGACTTCTTTTGCACGGCCAGAATTATTAGAAGCGTTGAGTCCCGATCGTTCCCGCTTTAAGCCGATATTAAAATTAACGGTTCTCAGTTTGGCCTTGTTGTCTTTTACCCTTGCATTGGTCAACCCCCAGATAGGTACAGAGCTAGAAACGGTAAAGCGTGAGGGTGTTGATATTGTTTTTGCCATTGATGTTTCAAAATCCATGTTGGCAGAAGACATCGCCCCCAATCGGATTGAAAAAGCCAAAAGATTGGTCTCTGCTTTATTGAATGATTTGGTTACGGATCGAGTTGGAATTATTGCATATGCTGCCCAAGCAGTTCCTCAATTGCCAATTACTACAGACTACGGTGCTGCAAAAATATTTTTACAATCCCTGAATACGGATATGTTGTCCTCTCAAGGAACTGCGATTGATGCAGCCATTGATCTGGCGACAACCTTTTTTGACGATCAAGAACAAACCAATCGAGTGGTGTTTATTTTATCTGATGGCGAAGATCACAGCGAAGAATCTGCAATCGATGCTGCGCAAAGGGCAAACGCTGCCGGAATCAAAATTTTCACCTTTGGGATAGGAACTGAAAAAGGGGCTCCAATTCCCATCAAACGAAATGGAATCGTTGAGCGCTATAAGAAAGACCAAGATGGGGAAGTGGTCCTTACCCAACGCAATACGGCAATTTTAGAGTCCATTGCTACTTCTACTGAAGGCGCCTATACTGATGGAAACGATACCCAAGCTGTTTTAACATTTGTGCGTGAGGCTTTAAAAGAAATGGAGAAAAAAGAATTCGAGGCAAAAAAATTCGTCAGTTACAAAGACCGTTTTCAGGTTTTTTTATTTGCAGGATTCCTCTTAATTTTAATTGACATTTTCTTACTGGAAACCCAAACAAAATGGATTTCAAGGTTAAACTTATTCAATGAAAAAAAACCTGAAGAATGAAATTGAAGTATTTTACACTACTATTCTGGACTTTCGGAACTCTTTTTGCCCAAAATGAAAAGGCAAACAATCTAGTGGTCGAAGGAAATGACTTTCATGAAGATAAAAAATACATTTCGGCAGAAGCTCAGTACAGAAAAGCATTGGCACTGGATGAAACCCGTACAGATGCGCAGCACAATTTGGGAAACACTTTGTACCGAACACAAGACTACACTGCAGCTGCACAACGGTATTTTTTAACCCAAAAAGGGTCAGAGGATAAACAGGAAAAGCATGCCGCATTTCACAACATTGGAAACGTTCATATGCAGGCAAAAGAGTATGAAAAAGCAGTTGAGTCATACAAACAAGCTTTGCGAAACAACCCACAAGATGAAGAATCCCGATACAACTATACCCTAGCCAAAGAATTATTGGAAAAACAAAAGCAGGAGCAGGAACAAAATCAAGATCAGCAGGATCAGAACCAGGATCAGGACCAGGATCAAAATCAAGATCAGAACCAGGATCAAGAAAATAAAGACAAGGATTCTTCAGAAGGCGATCAAAAAGAAGACAAGTCGGAGGATAAGCAAAACGAGGGAGACGAAAAAAAGGAAGAAGGCGATCAGGGTGAAAAAGAAAAGGAGCAGGAAAAAAATTCAGATCAACAAAAGAAAGGGAACGAAGACAAACCCAACAATAAGCCCCCACGCCAACCTGGCCAAATATCTCCAGAGCAGGTGCAAAGCTTACTGAAAGCCATGAATCAACAAGAACGTGAAGTACAAGACAAAGTCAATGCTGAAAAAGTAAAAGGCGTACCCATAAAAACCAAAAAAGACTGGTAAAAGCATGAAAAAGAGCTTAAATATTTTAGTGTTCTTTACTTTCTTGGTTGCTTTTCAATTGAATGCACAAGTTCGTTTTGAAACCCAAGTGAGCAAAACACGATTGGGGTTGAATGAACGATTACGCGTCAGTTTTGAAATGAATCAAAATGGAGACAATTTCATTCCTCCCAATTTTGAAGGATTTACCCTTGTGGGTGGGCCGAACCAATCTGTGAGTAACAGTTATGTGAACGGAAAACGTAGTTTTTCAAAATCATACACTTACTTTTTATCCCCTGAAATGAAAGGGCAACTGACCATTGGTCAAGCTTCTGTAGAAATAGATGGGAAAATCTTTAAGACCTCCCCTCGAAAAGTAACGGTCACCGAGGCCGTTAAACAGCCCAATAGTGCACAAGCACAAGCGGATGCCTTTGCAGATGAAAACCTTCATTTAGTTGCTGAGGTGTCGAAAGGAAATCCCTATCTCAATGAGGCCTTTACGGTGGTTTATAAATTGTATTACACCTCCGATTTAGGGATATCTAATGTCAACGAGGCTGAAACCCCAAAATACAGTGATTTTTTGACACATGTCATTCCCATAAAAAAATTAGAAATTAAAAGGGGGACTTACAAAGGTAAAAATTACAACTATGTCGTGTGGCGAAAAGCAGTGTTGTACCCCCAAAAATCCGGGAAACTGGTATTGGACCCCTTAACCTTGAACATCTCTGTTGACATCCCGACCAACCGCCGTACATTTTTTGGGGATCGGGTGTATAAAAAAATCCCAAAAAAAGTTACCGCAGGAAGGAGAACAATCAATGTAAAAAAACTTCCCGATGCTGGAAAGCCAGAAAATTTCTCCGGTGCAGTTGGAACATTTGATTTAAACGTAAGCTTAAATAAGGAAGAGTTAAAATCTTCAGAGTCTTTTCAGGTAAAAGTAAAAGTATCTGGGAGAGGAAATTTAAAACTCTTTAGCCTTCCTGAATTGGAAGTGCCGAGTGCTTTAGAACGCTACGAACCGGAACATAAAGAAACGATTAAAACCAACTTATTGGGCATGCAAGGAAGTATAGAGGACAATTATACGATCGTTCCTCAATTTCAAGGAAATTATCCCCTTCCGGGCGTTGCCTTTAGTTATTTTGATCCAGTAAAAGAAGAATACGAAGTGCTTCGTTCTGAAGCGAAAATGATAAATGTTTATGAAGGGCCTGTTGCACAAAACTCAAATTCAGGTCAACCTACGCGTGTTCAAAATGTATTGAATTCTCAATCTCCACAGCAATTTGAGTTCATCAAATTGGATACAACACTAGTGCCAATTTTTCAAAAAACGTTTTACGGCAGCCCACTATTTTACGCGCTTTGGATTGGCCCTTTGGTTTTATTGTTCTTGTTTTTTGGCGCATGGAATTTATGGTCCAATCGTACCCCAGATGTTCAAAATCAACGACAGCGAAAAGCGGAGCGTCTTGCCCGGAAATATTTAGGATCTGCCCGAAAAACGCTAGGGGATAAAGTTGCTTTTTACGATGCGTTGGAACGTGCACTCCATAACTATTTAAAAGCAAAGCTTTCCATTGAAACGGCGGAATTCTCTAAAGATAGAATTCAAGCTTTGCTGGAAGAAAAAGGGGTGTCCACAGCAGATAATAAAGCATTTATTGCTCTACTAGCAGACTGTGATGCCAATCGGTATGCTCCAAGTTCTGATGCGCGTATGGAAGAAGACTTTGCCCAAGCCTCTAGTGTAATTTCAAAACTCGATAAAGCTTTATGAAAACATACATTGGATTTTTTATAGGACTTTGTTTTTCAGTTGCATTGACCGCACAAAGTCCAGAAATGGATTTTGAGAAAGCCAATACGGCTTATAATTCAGGGGAATTTCAGCAGGCCATAAGCTTGTATGAAAGCATCCTAAAACAAGAGGTGCATTCTGCCCCTTTGTACTTCAACCTAGCCAATGCATATTATAAACAAGGAGCTGTGGCAGAAAGTATTTTTTACTACGAAAAGGCAAAACAATTGTCCCCAAAAGATCCTGCGATCGATACCAACAGCCGTTTTGCACAAAACATGACCTTGGACGCGATTGAAATACTTCCGACAACACAATTACAAACAATCCAAAACAATATACTTGAGGTTTTTAGTCTATCTCAGTGGTCTTGGCTTTTACTGATTTTTGCTTGGGGAATTCTTTTCTTTTTTGTCCTGTATCAGGTCAATACAAGAACACTTTTGAAACGCATCTTTTTTGTTTTAGGGATGCTATCCATTCTATTTCTTGTCATTACCTACGGCTTTCTTCAATCCAAGGCAGGACAGATGAAGAAAGAAGACGCAATACTATTCAACAAAGAAGAACAAATCTGGTCCGAGCCTAACAATAGATCTGAGCTCCTGTTCTTATTACACGAGGGGACCAAAGTTGAGATCCTAGACGAACTACAAGGGTGGGTGAAAATTAAACTCGCCAACGGTTCAGAAGGATGGATGGCCTCTGAAGGCATTCAAAGATTAAATCAAACTCTGAGGGAATAATTCTTTTTTATTCAAGAGCCATTCCAACAGAAATGAACCAAACTTTTTTATGGGCTGGTACAAATACGACTCCTCCAGTAGGCTGGTGTCAAAATATTGAAACAAGAAGGAGAACTGATCTACTAGTAAAAGTAAAGCACTGATAAAAAGCCCAAATTTAGCTGCACCAAAAAGGGCCCCAAAAAAGCGATTTATACTGCTTAGCGCTGCCAGTCGAATAACACGTGTAAGAATTCTCGCCAAAAGATTAATTGCAATAATAATCAATATGAAAATGATTAAAAAAAGAATCCCTGATGGGGGAACAATCGTTAGGTTGGATTGGGTTTGAAGATAGGTGCTCACAGCTTCTGAAAAAAGCAAGGCCCCTACGAGACCTAAAATCAAAGCGATCAAAGAGGCTGCTTCAATGATAAGGCCCTTAAAAAACCCCTTTACAGCACCGTAGAGCAGCAGGCCTCCAAGGATAAGATCTAAGTAATTCATTTGTCAAATATAAAGAAATACTTTCCGAAAAAAATTCACCTTTGATGGCTATCTTTGTCGGATGGAAACTTCCTTTTCGCGCAATGAATTATTAAAAACCCGTTGGGAAAATTTAACCCAACAGTTAACCGATCAATTTTCGGATGCTGCGGCAATTGATATAGAGGGTATATTGTACCTGATCGGTGTACAAGAGTTGGGTCAGTTGCACAAGCGATTCAAAAAAGACGATAATGTTAACTTGATTCATATAGGCATATGTACGGTTCTAGAACCCCTAGGTTTTTATGCTTTTGATTATTATGATTTGGAGGGGTGGCCGCATTTTAAATTGCTTGAACCTCTACCAGCGCTAAAGCCTGGCGAACAAAGCCTGATGATGAAAGAAGCCATCGTGGATTACTTTATTGAAAAGGAGGTAATTCAATAGTAATTAGTATTTTTACGCCCATGATTGAAACTGTTCAAGAACATTTAAAAACCGTTCAAAATTTTAGTGCATCGACCTTAGAAGAAGTCGAGGCTTTTCGTGTTGAATACGCTGGAAAAAAAGGAGTATTGAATGCTTTGTTTGCCTCTTTTCGAGAAGTTCCAAACGAGGAGAAAAAAGCCTTTGGGCAAGTGCTTAATTCCCTTAAAACAGCAGTAGCAGAAAAGGTAGAACAACTAAAATCAGAATTGAGTTCTTCAGAACAAAAAGGAAAATATGGCGATCTAACACGTCCAGGTGCTCCTATCGCTTTAGGCGGGCAACATCCGCTTACCCTTGTGAAAAATAGAATTGTAGAAATCTTCAATCAGATTGGCTACAACATTTCTGAAGGCCCAGAAATTGAGGACGATTGGCATAATTTTACAGCATTGAATTTACCGGAGTATCATCCGGCAAGAGACATGCAAGACACCTTTTTTATACAGACCAATCCTGACCTTCTTTTACGGACTCATACTTCTTCCGTACAGGTGCGGTACATGGAAAATAATACTCCACCAATACGTACTATTTCTCCAGGGAGAGTATTTCGAAACGAAGCTATTTCGGCGCGAGCACATTGTATTTTTCATCAAGTAGAAGGCTTGTATATAGATAAAGACGTTTCTTTTTCAGATTTAAAACAAACTCTAATGTACTTTACTAAGGCTTTGTTTGGTAAATCAAAAATCCGTTTGCGTCCTTCTTACTTCCCTTTTACCGAGCCCAGTGCTGAGGTTGATATTTACTGGGGGCTGGAAACCGAAGTAGACTATCGAATTACAAAAGGAACGGGCTGGTTGGAAATTATGGGCTGCGGAATGGTAGACCCTAATGTTTTGAAAAATTGTAACATTGATCCAGATGAATATTCTGGTTTTGCCTTTGGAATGGGGATAGAACGCATCGCAATGCTGTTGTATCAAGTAGGGGATATCCGTATGTTTTTTGAAAACGATGTACGTTTCTTAGAACAATTTAAATCTACGCTTTAGTTTAGCTTTTTGGTCAGTTTATTGAAAACTTTTCCAGCTTTTTTCTCTTCATACAGCACAGCGTAAACGGCATCGATAATAGGGGTACGGGTCTTAAAACTTCTTTTGATCATATGGGCCGATGCTGCTGCATAATACCCTTCTGCAACCATATTCATTTCACTTAAAGCGGCTTGAACAGTGTACCCTTTACCAAGCATATTGCCTAGAGTTCTGTTTCTACTAAAAGAGGAGTAGCCGGTAACCAATAAATCGCCTAAGTAAGCTGAGGCATTTATATTTCGCTTCATCTTATGGAGGTTTTTGATGAAACGCTTCATCTCTCGGATGGAGTTACTCATTAAAACACTTTGAAAATTATCGCCATATCCCAAACCATGACCTATTCCTGCTGCGATGGCATAAATGTTTTTTAGCATGGCCGCATATTCTGTTCCTATAATGTCATTGGATAAGGTGGTACGTATATAATACGTGTTCAATAAACGAGACAATTTCTTTGCCTTTTCTAGGTCTTGACACGCTACGGTTAAATAAGAAATTTTTTCCTGAGCTACTTCTTCTGCATGGCAGGGCCCTGTAATAACACCAATGTTAGAATATGGGATTGAATATTTTCGATGAAAGAACTCCCCTATAATTTCCAGGCGATCTGGAATAACCCCTTTGATGGCTGAGAAAATTGTTTTTCCTTCAAGAGAGTGGTCTAGTTTTTTTAATTCTTCTTGAACAAAAGCTGAAGGAATAACAAAAACTAAAATCTCTGCTTTCGCCACGGCATCATTGATGTCATTGGTCAAGCGAATTCGTTTTGTTTTTAGTGTTGCAGCGCTCAAATACTTCGGGTTGTGCTGCTTTTCTTCAATGAAAATTTTTGTTGCCTCACTGCGCATATACCAATGCACTTCTCTGTGATTTTCAGTCAAAATTTTCACTAAGGCTGTCGCCCAACTTCCTCCACCTAAAACGGCGATGCTGGGTTTACTAACGACAAGTCGAGGGACTCTTTTGGATGTTATCAATGAAGGCGTATTGGTTTATAACCAAGCATCCCAGGGGATACGTGATAGCAGTAGTACCAAACCTAAAAAGTAAAAAATTCCTATACGAGAGAATTTCTTTCCATCCTCAGTTTGTCGCTTGTGCATGGACCATCCCATTGTGATCAATACAATGGCCAGAATATTAGTGAACGGATGTTCTACAAGATATAAGCGCGTCTGGGGGTCTTTCATAACCCCTCCCATGCCTAAGCTTCCCCATTGATCAAACCATGGTGAAACAAAGTACAACAGTAAACCGATGAGCAATTGAATGTGTGAAAAAATCAAACCGAAAAGAGAGACGCGAAGGTCTTTACTTTCAAAGGATTTTTGGCTACCCATTCCACGGAACGCATTGGCAATGGCAAGAACTAAAATCAAAAGGACGAGAAAAGCCCAATAGGAATGTATGTTTTTAAGAATGGCGTACATAAAACTTGTTTTGGTAAAGATACACTTTTATCGCATTACAATTCAAATTGAATTCCTTGTGCAAGAGGTATCGTATTTGAAAAATTTATGGTGTTTGTTTGTCTACGCATGTATACTTTCCAGGCATCGGATCCACTTTCTCTCCCTCCGCCTGTTTCTTTTTCTCCTCCAAAAGCGCCTCCTATTTCAGCCCCTGATGTTCCAATATTTACATTGGCAATGCCACAATCACTGCCTTTGTGCGACAAAAATAATTCACTTTCTCTAAGGTTTTGGGTCATCAAAGCTGAAGATAGCCCTTGGCGCACCCCATTTTGAATGGCAATGGCATTTTCTAGCTCTCCTTCGTAGGGTATAAGATAAAGTAGGGGAGCAAAGGTTTCTTCTTGTACAATGGGTGCATTGTGGTCTATAACGGCTACTGCAGGTTTTACATAGCATCCTGACGTATAATTTTCCCCCTCTAGTAAGCCCCCAGGGACTATCCATTTGCCGCCTTGCTCCTCAACAGCAGACAACGCATTTAGGTAGTGTCTTACGGCTTGTTGATCAATCAACGGACCCATATGATTTTCTTCTAAAAGGGGAGACCCAATTTTGAGTTGTGCATAAGCTTTTACAAGTGCATTTTTCACTTGATCAAAGATGCTTTTATGGACAATGAGTCGTCGGGTAGAGGTGCAGCGTTGTCCTGCCGTTCCAATGGCACCAAAAACAATACCGATTAGGGTTGTTTCCAAATCTGCCGTTGGGGCAACTATAATGGCGTTGTTTCCGCCCAATTCCAAAAGGCTTTTTCCTAGTCTTGCAGCTACTGTTTGGGCAACACTTTTTCCCATTCGAGTAGATCCTGTTGCCGAAACCAGGGGTATAGCAGTGTCTTCTGCCAGCCATTTTCCGACATCAGCGTCACCACTAACTAAACAGGAAATTCCTTCCGGAAGATTGTTTTTAGCCAAAACTTCAGCGATGATTTTTTGACAAGCGATGGCGCAAAACGGTGTTTTTTCACTGGGTTTCCAAATGCAAACATTTCCGCAAACCCATGCCAAAGCAGTATTCCAGCTCCATACAGCAACAGGAAAATTAAATGCAGAAATAATGCCTACAATGCCTAGGGGGTGATATTGTTCATACATTCTGTGTGAAGGACGTTCTGAATGCATTGTAAAACCGTGTAACTGTCTGGAAAGACCAACAGCAAAATCACAGATATCAATCATTTCTTGGACTTCTCCAAGACCTTCTTGCAAAGATTTTCCCATCTCTAAAGACACCAATTGCCCTAAGGCTTCCTTTTTTTCTCTGAGGGCAATTCCGAGCTGTCGTACCAATTCTCCGCGTTTGGGTGCCGGTAGGTCTCGAATAACTGCTGAGGCACTTTTAGCCGATTTTAAAACGGTATTGTATTCTTGCCGCGTTGTACCAGTTACAGAACCAAGTTGTTGACCGTCAACAGGGGAATATGAATCAAAACAATCCCCTTTTCCACTCCATTCAAGGCCTGTAGAACAACCTTTTTCTTTTTGTTTGTCAAGGTTTAATGTTTTCCATAATGCATTAATTTCTTCTGTCATATCGAATCTGCTTTTGCCTTCAAAAGGTACTGATATTTTTCAATGTGCTTGTAAATGCTTAAAAGGCTTTTATTTTTTGAATTAGGTTTTATACATTGAAGAAAAATTTACTGATGCGTTATATTATTTTTATGCTTGTCTTGGCAACAATTGGTTGCGGTTCGGAAATCAAAGAAACGCCCAATAAAGCGTCCACTTTTGGGATTGTAATCCATGGGGGTGCGGGGACCCTATTGACAAAAAACATGACACCAGAAATGGAGCAAGCGTATCGCGAAACGCTAACCAAAGCAATTTCTGTGGGGCACCGTATCCTAAAGAATGGTGGAACGAGCACAGAAGCTGTTGAAAAAACAATTCATGTGATGGAGAATTCTCCATTGTTTAACGCCGGAAAAGGCGCTGTATTAACTGCCGATGCCACGGTGGCCTTAGATGCCTCTTTTATGGACGGGGCAACACAAAATGCTGGAGCCATTGCGGGAGTCCAGCACATCAAAAACCCCATCAGTGCAGCCATTGCTGTGATGAATGATTCTCCGCACGTAATGCTTTCTGGAAAAGGAGCAGAGGTATTTGCAGTTTCACAAGGATTGGACACTGTCCCGATGCACTACTTTATTACCGAACGCAGAAAAAAAGCTTTGGAGAGAATTCAATCCAAAACGGCATTTAAAAGTCCAGAAGAAAAAGATTTTCTTCGTAAAAGCAGATACGGAACCGTGGGTTGTGTTGCTTTGGATAAAAACGGGAACATAGCTGCGGGGACTTCAACTGGGGGAATGACCAATAAAAAATGGGGGAGAATAGGAGATGCTCCTATCATTGGTGCTGGAACGTATGCAAACAATAATTCCTGTGGTGTTTCTGCAACAGGTTGGGGAGAATTCTTTATTCGTTCGGTTGTTGCATATGATATTGCGGCACAGGTTGAATATAAAAATACAACAATAGAAGCGGCAGCAAAAAATGCGTTGGATAAAGTTGCTGCTTTGGGCGGGGATGGTGGTGTAATTGTCATGGACAAAAAAGGAAATGTAGCCATGGAATTTAATACCGCTGGAATGTACCGTGCCCATATGAATCATGAAGGCGATTTAACTGTAAAGATTTATCAAGATTAATGTGCCCCTTTTTTTATAAAACACAAATGAAAACTAGAAGCCAAATGGCGTTTTTAGCCTAAACAAATTTCCGTACTTTTTAAAGCAATATGTACCCATATTAAAGGACTTTAAAAAGCATTTCCCAAAGCAGAAGATTCCCCTGCTTATATCTCTATAACAAAAAAAAATCGCGTTATAGTCACAATGTATACAATAATGAACACATGTTATTCCGTATAGTTTTATTTTTGATTAACTATATTTAAGTATGAAAACGAGTGACTTTGAGGGCACTATTGCCCTTGTTGGAGCAAAACTCAAAGCATTAAGAATTCAGGCAGGATACAAAAGCTATGAAGTTTTTGCTTGGGAGAATGATTTGAGTAGGATTCAATATTGGAAAATGGAGAAAGGGGTGAATTGTACTTTTAAAAGCCTTTATAAAGTTTTGGAAATTCACAAGATGACCATTCAAGAGTTTTTTGCTACATTGGAAGAATCCACTTCGGATAAGTAGGCATTATAGTATTCTTTTTTTCCTGTAACTTCAACCCCACACCATGTAGGTAAAACTACTTCTTGGTTGACGTTATCCAACTCTAATTCTGCCAATATAAGTCCTTTGTGTTGTCCTTCAAAAACATCAACTTCAAACAGTTGTCTTTCGTAAGGCACCCAATGTCTGGTTTTTATGATCGGATAGGGTAGGGCTAATTTTAATAACGCCTTCGCTTCTAGGATAGGGATTTCTTTTTCCCATTCAAAACGACTCAGCCCACCATCTTCAGATTTCCCTTTGATGGTAATGCAAGCTTTTTCCCCTTGAATTCTTATTCGAACTGTCCGTTCAGGATCTTTAGAAAGATAAGCCTGTACCATAGATTCGCTTTTGGTTGCTTGATGGATAAAGTCACCATCTGATACTAAATATTTGCGTTCAATTTCTTTCATCAAAAATACAATTCAAGGAAAGATATGTATTTTTAGCCTATGAGTGAAGGGCCAGACCATCGAAAAATAATTCATGTAGACATGGATGCATTTTATGCATCTGTAGAACAGTTGGATGATCCTTCATTGCGAGGAAAACCCATTGCAGTTGGTGGCGGGGAAAGTAGAGGTGTAGTAGCAGCAGCAAGTTATGAAGCGCGGAAATTTGGTGTTCGTTCTGCTATGAGTGGTGCAATTGCGGCCAAAAATTGTCCTGATCTTATTTTTATAAAACCTCGTTTTGACCGTTACAAAGAAATTTCGAGTCAAATAAAAAAAATATTTTTGTCCTATACTGCACTGGTAGAACCACTTTCTCTAGACGAAGCTTATTTGGATGTTACCCAAAATAAAATGGGGTTGTCTTCTGCAACTCTTTTGGCAAAACGCATTCGTAAAGAAATATATGAAGCTACTGGATTGACGGCATCTGCAGGAATATCAATCAATAAGTTCGTGGCTAAAATTGCATCTGACTACAACAAGCCTAATGGGCAAAAAACGGTGCCGCCAGAAGAAGTAGAAGATTTTTTAGAAGTATTGGATGTGCGTAAATATCATGGAGTGGGACAAGTAACGGCGAAGAAAATGTACAGCTTGGGAATATTTACAGGAAAGGAGTTAAAAACAAAATCCTTGGCTTTTTTAACGGAACATTTTGGGAAATCAGGCCAACACTATTTCAATGTTGTTCGAGGAATTCATACCTCAGAAGTAAAGCCCTCACGGATTCCGAAATCTGTGGGTGCAGAACGCACATTCAATGAGAATCTTAGTTCAGAATTGTTTTTAGAAGAAAAAATAAGTGCCATTGCAGAAGAATTAGAACGTCGTATTAAACGAAATAAAGTAGCTGGTAAAACCATTACACTGAAACTTAAGTACAGGGATTTTCAAATACAAACCCGCAGTAAAACATTGCCGTTTTTTATCTCTGACAAAAGCATGCTTGAAGAAAATGCAGTAGCCTTGCTGTATCAAGAAAAGTTAATGGACTCTGTGCGTTTATTGGGCATTAGTTTATCTAACCTGAATACACAACCTCAAAAAAAGAAAGAAAAGAGCTTACCAGAGGTGCTTATAGACCCCCAGATTAAACTCCCTTTTTAAATTTGGGAAACCCGTAGGGTATTTACCATTCCTTTTTCTACAATAGGCATAGCAGCTAGATTGATTACCATATCGCCAGAATTGACTAAGCCTTTTTCTTTCGCGATTGTATTTACTTGTTCTACAGTAGCGTCTGTGCTTTCGAACTTATCGTAATAAAATGCACGAACGCCCCAGAGTAAATTCAATTGTGGAAGAATTACTTTATTGGAAGTAAAGACGAGAACGAAAGCTTTTGGGCGCCAGGCAGAAATTTGAAAGGCTGTATACCCGCTGTTGGTTAACGTACAGATGGCTTGCGCGTCAATTTCATTGGCCATGTGTGCAGCGTGGTAACAAATGGATTTTGTAATGAATCGATTGGTACGAATGCTCGGTGGAGTTTCGGGAACTTTTATTAAGGGTGAGTCTTCCACACTCATCAAGATAGAAGCCATAGTTTCTATGACTTGAACAGGATACTCTCCTACAGAAGTCTCTCCTGAAAGCATTACTGCATCTGCACCATCCATTACAGAGTTTGCAACATCATTTACCTCTGCTCGAGTTGGAGTAAGGCTATCAATCATGGTTTCCATCATCTGGGTCGCAATGATGACCGGGATTCTTGCTTTTTTTGCTTTTAGCACTAATTCTTTTTGAAGCAAAGGAACTTCGGCTGCTGGAACTTCAACCCCAAGATCTCCTCGGGCCACCATTAATCCGTCACTGTAGGCAATGATTTTATCTATATTTTCAATTGCTTCAGGTTTTTCAATCTTTGATATGATCGGAATTTTATAATCACTGTGCTTATCTATAAGGTTTTGTAGCAGTTGTATGTCTTCGCTATTTCGAACAAAAGATAAGGCGATCCAATCGACTTTTTGTGCAATGGCAAATACTGCATCTTTTACATCTTTTTCAGTCAGTGCAGGAAGTGATATTTTGGTGTTTGGAAGATTTACCCCTTTTTTGGATTTAAAGGCTCCTCCTTGGATCACTTGGGCAGTGACCTTTTCTTTTTTATCTGTATCGATCACTTCAAAAATTAACTTTCCATCGTCTAAAAGAATACGTTCCCCAACGGAAACGTCTTTTGGAAAATTTTTGTACGTCATGTATGCATTGTTTGCATCCCCTTCAAAAGGTGCAGCGGTATTGAAAACAACCTTGTCACCAGGGGATACTTTAGCCCCTTCTTTGATGACGCCTACACGTAATTTGGGCCCTTGAAGGTCACCAAGAATAGAAACATGAATGTCCAATTCTTTGCTCAATTCACGGATTATACGAATGCGTTCAGCAACATCATCGTGGTCAGCATGTGAAAAATTGATTCGAAACACGTTGGTTCCAGCTAGAATCATGGCTTTCATGGTCGCTCTATCAGAGGACGCAGGCCCTAGTGTAGCTACAATTTTAGTTTTTTTCGATAACGGCATCAGTCAAAAATTAAGTTTGTGTTCAATTTGATTTTTCGATCTTCAATTGAGTAAGAAGTAGAGATGTTGTCAATATTAGTCAAGCGTGTAACAATGCGTTTCGCTGATTCTATCAAAGGGATTTTTAAAAAAAAATCCACTTTCTTAAGGTTGGGAATCAATTGAATTTCAGTTTTGGTTTCAAAGTTGAAAAGTACTTCATCATTTGGAATTGTCAAAGTGTTTTCTTGGATTTTATTTGCAATCAATTCCCATTGAAACCCTTTGTTTTTGTCGTAATATACAAAACGGGAATATGCTTTTTGCGTTGCTTCATAGTCGTTCCCTTCTGTAACATTTCTGAGTTGTAGCGAAAGGATTTTGTTGATATGAAATCCCAGTTGATGACTGGACATTGAAGTGTGAATCGCAATCAATTGAAACTCTATTTCATCTGTTTCAAAATCAAAGGGTAGGTGAATGGACATGGTTCAAGAAAAGGTTTAGTGGCGTTTTATTTTTAGAATATGTGCTACGCGCTTCGCCGCTTTTTCTTCTGCCTTTTTTTTAGACAATTCACGGACTTTGGTTACAGACTTTTCATCGACTACAATTTCACATTTAAAATTGATGTCCGGGTCTTTTCCGTTTTCTTTTTGGGTGTGAAAGACAACCGGAATTTTCTCTTTCTGACCCCATTCAATGATTAAGCTCTTGTAGGATATGATTTGATTTTTTGTGTCCTCAAGATTTACATGCGGGGACAAAATCATGCGGTGAATTAGTTTTTCACATTGTAGATATCCCTTATCTACAAAGGATGCTCCAATTAGCGCTTCTAAAATATTTCCGTGGATGTCTTGCCCAAAGTGGTGTTTATTGCCAGAGCAGATTAAATAGTCCAATAGTTTTAGTTCTTTGCCTATGGCATTTAGTTTTTCTCGACTGACGATTTTGGATTTCATACGCGTCAGTTCTCCTTCGTCTTCGTGGGGTAAGTTTTCGTAGAGATAGCGGGCAACGACAGTTCCTAAAATTGAATCACCCAAATATTCTAGCCGTTCAAAGCTCAAAACGGCACCTTCTTCATCTTTTTTATTCATGGAGCGATGAATGAAAGCTTTTTTGTACAAGTCGGTATCCCGGACTTTATACCCAAGAATATTCTTTAGAAATGGGAATAGCGGGTTATCCGCGTTTGAAATTAGCCAATTTTTCGAAAATATTTGCACATACCAATTTAGGAAATTTCTTTGAACATAACGCATGCATTATGTCCGCCAAATCCAAAGGTATTGGAAAGAGCAACTTTTACGTCTCTTTCTTGTGCTTTCCCGAAAGTGAAATTTAATTTTGGGTCTATATTCTCGTCGGGTGTACTGTGGTTTATTGTTGGAGGAACAATATTGTGTTTGATCGACAGTACCGAAGAAATGGCTTCGATTGCCCCTGCCGCTCCTAAGAGGTGGCCTGTCATGGATTTAGTAGAATTGATGTTGATGTTGTAAGCATGTTGTCCAAATACCTCTAAAATGGCTTTGGATTCTGCAATATCACCTAAAGGAGTAGAAGTTCCATGCATATTGATGGCATCTACATCTTCGGGTTTTAAATGCGCATCCCGCAAACAATTAAGCATTACATTTTTTGCACCAATCCCTTCTGGATGGGGTGCCGTCATGTGATGTGCGTCTGCAGAAAGTCCACCGCCTACAATTTCAGCATAGATTTTTGCGCCTCTGGCCTTGGCATGCTCGTATTCTTCAAGAATTAATGTACCTGAACCTTCTCCTAACACAAAGCCGTCACGTTCTTTATCAAAGGGTCGCGATGCTGTAGTAGGGTCATCATTTCTTGTGGAAAGGGCATGCATGGCATTAAAACCGCCAATACCAGCATAGGTTACTCCGGCTTCAGATCCACCCGCTACAATTACGTCTGCATGGTTGAGGCGAATGTAGTTAAGTGCGTCAATTAAAGCATTGGCAGAAGAAGCACAAGCGGATACAGTAGCAAAGTTTGGTCCTCTAAATCCGTATTTAATCGAGATCATCCCCGGGGCAATGTCAGCAATTAATTTCGGAATAAAGAAAGGATTGAAACGGGGTTTAAGGTCGTTATCGGCAAAGTTGAGCACCTCATTTTGAAAGGTTTCTAAACCACCAATACCAGCTCCCCAGATCACCCCTACACGATCTTTATCAAGAGTATCTAAGGGCAGTTGAGCATCTTCAATTGCCTCTGTAGAAGAGACCAGTGCGTATTGCGCAAAACGATCTAGCTTTCGAGCCTCTTTACGATCAAAATGGTCTAAAGGGTTAAAGTCTTTTAGTTCACAAGCAAATTGAGTTTTAAAGTTGCTTGCATCAAAATAAGTGATAGGGGCGGCTCCGCTTTTTCCGGAAAGTAAACCCTCCCAGTATGCTGAGAGGGTGTTTCCGATAGGAGTTAAAGCACCCAATCCGGTAACAACTACGCGTCTTGGATTCATATAACAAAAATTTAACTCGCTTGTTCTATGTATTGGATGGCTTGTCCAACAGTAGCGATATTTTCTGCTTGGTCATCTGGAATTTGGATATCAAATTCTTTTTCAAATTCCATAATTAATTCCACTGTGTCTAGAGAATCTGCCCCTAAATCATTCGTGAAACTTGCTTCAGTAACTACTTCGTTTTCGTCAACGCCTAGTTTATCAACAATGATGGCTTTGACTCTTGATGAAATGTCTGACATAGTTTTTGGTTTTATTTTGTTTGGCACAAAAATAAAAAACTTTAAAACAATACCGTCTATCGGTTCTTTAAATTACTTTTTTTTATCAAAAAATTAAGAAATCAAAGCCGATTAAGTTGTCTATTTTTTATTGAGATTGTTTTACTTTGTGCTGTAGATATGGAGAAAAAAATTGTCATTTTGGCATCTGGTGGTGGGACCAACGCAGAAAATATCATTCGGTATTTTCAGCAAAAAAAGAATGTTCAAGTGGTGTCTGTTTTATCCAACAACCGTAAAGCCGGTGTTTTTGAACGAATCCAACCCCTAGGTGTTCCTGCAATCTACTACAATAATGCCTGCTTTACTTCTGGCTTTTTAACGACTTACCTAAAGGATTTGGCTCCTGATCTAATTGTACTTGCAGGTTTTTTAAAAAAAATTCCAGAGGAGTTAATTGTACAGTTTCCAAAACAAATAATCAATATTCACCCAGCGTTATTGCCAAAATTCGGAGGAAAAGGCATGTATGGCATGCATGTACACAATGCGGTTAAGGCTGCGGGTGAAAGTGAAACGGGAATCACCATTCATTACGTCAACGCAGAATACGATGAAGGAGCAATCCTTTTTCAAGCGAAAACAAAGGTTGAAGTTAAAGACACCCCAGAAGATATTGCCCGAAAAATACACCTCCTTGAACAGAAACATTTCCCTGAAGTTATTGCAGATCTCTTAGATGAATAACCCTAGCGTTCATATATATACAGACGGTTCTTCTTTGGGCAATCCTGGCCCTGGTGGATATGGGATCATCATGGAATGGGCAGGAAAAGGATACGTAAAAGAATTCTCAGCAGGGTACAGATATACCACCAACAATCGAATGGAATTATTGGCTGTCATTATAGCTTTGGAAAAGCTGAATACAAAAGGAACAAGCGTTTGTGTGTTTTCAGATTCAAAATACGTAATTGATGCAGTTGAAAAAAAATGGGTTTTTGGTTGGCAAAAAAAAGGATTCAAAGACAAAAAAAACCCTGATTTATGGAAGCGCTTTTTGACGATATACGCCCAACACGAAGTTCAGTTTCAATGGGTAAAAGGGCACAACAATCATCCCCAAAACGAGCGTTGCGATTACCTGGCTGTACAAGCAGCTAAGGCAGGGAATTTTGACGTGGATAATTTTTTTGAAAAACTACAACAATCCTCTTGAAAAGGACGCAAAAGAAATTTTATCTTTGCGTATGAAGAAATCCTTACTTGTTGTGGGAACCATGGCTTACGATGCTATTGAAACACCACATGAAAAAGTAGATAAAATCCTTGGTGGTGCAGCCACTTATATCGCTTTAGCAGCCAATAAATTTGATGTAGATTGTAGTTTAGTCTCTGTGATTGGAGATGATTTTTTGGACGAAGATTTACACCGATTAACTTCAAAAGGAATCGATTTATCGGGCGTAGAGAAAGTTGTCGGCGGAAAAACCTTCTTTTGGTCGGGACGCTATCACGATGACATGAATACTAGAACTACGCTGGACACACAGCTAAATGTTTTGGAAAACTTTTCTCCTGTAGTGCCAGAAAATTACAAAGACAGCAAAGTAGTTGTTATTGGAAATCTTCATCCTGGAGTACAGCTTTCTGCCATCGACCAATTGACAGCGAGCGAGAATTTTATATTGTTGGACTCCATGAATTTTTGGATGGAGCATTTTCGTTCTGATTTAGACAAAGTGATTAAAAAAGTAGATTTGATCTCCATAAACGATGAAGAAGCAAGGCTCTTAACCGGGGAACACTCATTGGTTAAAGCAGCAGCCTTGATTCACAAAATGGGTCCAAAATACATCATCATCAAAAAAGGAGAACACGGTGCCTTGTTGTTTGGTGAAGGAAAAGTATTTAGTGCACCGGCTTATCCAATTGACCAAGTGATCGACCCAACGGGGGCTGGAGATAGTTTTGCTGGCGGATTGGCAGGACGTCTAACCCAGCTTGAAACCATTGACTTTGAAAGTTTAAAGACAGCTTTGGTTTACGGGACAGTATTTGCTTCTTTTACCGTTGAAGCTTTTGGAGTAGAAGCGATTCAAGATGTAGATCGTGAAAAACTAAATGACAGAATAAACGCTTTTTACGCGTTAACCCATTTTAATTGGAACCCTAATAATAATGCATTATGAGTGATGCAATAAAACACGAATGTGGGATTGCCTTGATCCGTTTAAAAAAACCACTTTCTTATTACAAAGAGAAATACGGTAGTTCCCTCTATGGGATTAATAAAATGTATTTGATGATGGAAAAGCAGCACAACCGTGGTCAGGATGGTGCAGGTTTTGCTTCCATTAAATTTGACATGGAACAGGGACAACGTTACATCAGTCGTGTTCGCTCTTCCGAACAACAGCCCATCCAAGATGTTTTTAATCAAATCAATTCAAGAATACAAGAAACCCTTCAGCAAGACCCTCGTCTTATTGAAGATGCAGAAGCCTTAAAGCAGTCAGTGCCTTATGTTGGCGAACTGATGTTGGGTCATGTACGCTACGGTACATTTGGTAAAAATAGTATAGAAAGTGTGCACCCTTTTTTACGCCAGAACAACTGGATGCACAGAAATCTTATTGTAGCAGGGAATTTTAACATGACTAATGTTAACGAGCTTTTTGAAAACTTGATCACCCTGGGACAGCACCCCAAAGAGAAAGCAGACACCATTACTGTAATGGAGAAAATTGGTCACTTTTTAGACGATGCTGTGGCCAAGATTTATAAAAAATTAAAAAAAGAAGGGTACAATAAATACCAAGCTTCGCCCTTGATCGCTGAGCGTTTAAAACTAGGGAAAATCCTACGAAAAGCAGCTAAAAACTGGGATGGAGGGTATGCTATGGCAGGAATGTTAGGGCATGGAGATGCCTTTGTTTTGAGAGACCCTGCAGGGATTCGTCCTGCATTTTATTGTGAAAATGAAGAAATGGTGGTGGTAGCATCTGAACGCCCTGTTATACAAACGGTATTTAATGTTCCGCTTGATACAATAAAAGAATTGGATCCTGGAGCAGCCATTGTCATCAAAAAATCTGGAGATGTAAGCATTGACCAAGTCCTGACCCCTTTGGAGAAAAAATCCTGTTCTTTTGAACGTATTTATTTTTCTAGGGGAAGTGATGCTTCGATTTACGAAGAGCGAAAAAAACTGGGTGAGATTCTATTCCCTCAAGTGCTTCAACGGATTCAATGGGATTTGAAAAACACTGTATTTTCGTATATACCCAATACAGCAGAAACTTCTTTTTATGGTTTGGTAAATGCTGCTCAAAAACATTTGAAAAGTGAAATGTCTAAAGCATTAAATGCTCCCGAGTTGAACAAGGAAAAACTCGAGTCACTTTTAGATTTGAGTCCTAGAATAGAAAAAATAGCCATCAAGGATGCGAAATTAAGAACTTTTATCACCTCAGATAACAGTAGAGATGATTTGGTTGCTCATGTTTACGACATCACCTACGGGGTGGTCCAACCCGAAGACACTCTTGTCATTATAGACGATAGTATTGTACGTGGGACGACATTAAAGCAAAGTATTCTGACTATGCTGGACCGTCTATCACCAAAGAAAATTCTTGTGGTTTCCAGTGCTCCACAAATTCGTTATCCGGATTGTTACGGAATCGATATGGCGAAGCTAGAAGATTTTATAGCATTTCAGGCGGCGCTGTCCCTACACGCCAAGAAGGGTCAACTGCAACAGTTGCTAAAAAGTATTTATAAAAAATGCATTGAAAGTACAGAAGCCTATGGCGAAGAAGTTTCCAATCATGTAAAAGCATTGTATGCTCCATTTACAAATGAGGAGATTTCTCAAGAAATTTCTGCCTTGTTGTCAAAAGAAAGTGTAAAGGCTGAGGTAGAAATTATATTCCAAACGGTCGACGGTTTACATCAGTCTTGTCCAGAAAATTTAGGCGACTGGTACTTTACTGGAAATTACCCTACTCCTGGGGGTAATCGAGTGGTAAATAGGGCTTTCATGAATTTTTATGAAGGAAAATCAGAAAGAGCGTATTAACACCATATCCTTAAAAACTGCATTTAGTGTATTTTTTTAGTTTAGTTTAAAAAAATTTCACACATTTACAGAACCAGAACATAAGTAGGTTAAGTTCATGGTAAGATTTGGGGCAAAAAAGGAGGAATTTATTCCTCCTTTTTTATTTTCCATCTGTTTCAAAAGCATAAAAAAAAGGGGCAATTGCCCCCTTTTTTATTTCAACGTATCCAGTCTCTATGAATTGGTAGAGTATAAATCACTGACTGCATTCCAATCAATAACGTTAAAGAAAGCATTGATATAGTCAGGACGTCTGTTTTGGTAGTTTAGGTAATAGGCGTGTTCCCAAACATCTAATCCCAAAATTGGGAAGCCATCACAACCTACGCCAGGCATTAATGGGTTATCTTGGTTGGGTGTAGAACATACTTCTACTTTTCCGCCTTTGTGCACGCATAACCATGCCCATCCAGATCCAAAACGGGTGGCAGCAGCTTTTGCAAATGCCGATTTAAAATCTTCAAACGAACCAAAAGCAGCATCAATGGCTTCGGCTAGAGCACCACTAGGTGTTCCTCCACCATTTGGACTCATCGTGCTCCAGAATAAGCTGTGGTTGTAAAACCCGCCTCCATTATTTCGAACAGCACCATTGTCCATGTCTAGATTTGAAAGAATATCGGAAATGCTTTGCCCCTCTAACGCTGTACCTGCAATGGCATTGTTTAGGTTTGTGGTGTAACCATTGTGGTGTTTACTGTGATGGATTTCCATGGTTCTTGCATCAATATGAGGCTCTAGTGCCGCATAATCATAATTCAACTGGGGTAATTCAAATGCCATAATAATTTTTTTTAAAGGTTTGTTTTACAAATCTAAAGATTAATTACATTTATTTGACAATCTATGCAATCGAATCCCACACCTATACATCTCATAAATGCCTCGGCTGGGTCAGGCAAAACCTACACCTTGGTAGAGGAATACCTCTCCGTGGTCTTAGGCGATCCTACACCGCGTAAATTCAGGTCGTTATTGGCTTTAACATTTACCAATAAGGCTGTATATGAGATGAAATTTCGGATTTTGGAATATTTGGATGCTTTCACTCGTTCTGATGCAGGAGAGGCTAAATCAATGTTTGAAGCATTAAAAACCCGTTTAAACCTCCCCGACAAAGAATTAAAAATTAGAGCCAAACGCGTTTTGGCGTCTATTTTAAAAGATTATGGGGCTTTTGACGTCATTACATTGGATCGTTTTACGCATAGAATCATTAGAGGATTTGCAAAAGACTTGGGATTATCGTTTGATTTTGAAGTTCAATTGGACGTTGATTCCATGCTCAGTCAAGTGGTCGATAGAATCTTATTGAAAGTGGGTCAAGATTCTTCTTTAACACAAAAACTAGAGGCCTTTACTTTTCAGAAAATGGATGCAGATTTGAGTTGGGACATCAAAAAAGAATTGATAAAGACAGCACGGTTATTGTTGGATGAAAATGACCGTATTCCTTTAGCTGTTTTACGGGGATATTCTCCAAAAGATTTCGATCGTCAGAATCACTTTTTGAATTCTAAAAAAAAGAATTGTGTCGATGAAATTACATCCAGGGCAAAAAAAATAATCGATCAGATGCATGCACAAGGTTTAAGTGCAGCTGATTTTTCCAAAACAACGAAACTTTATGACCGATTTTATTCACTCGCTGAGGGGGATATCAAAGGAACAATAACGTCCGCTTTTGAAAAAAACATTGCCTTAGGAGAAAAAATTTACACCAAAGCACTAGCGGAGGATAAAAAAGAAAGGATTGAAACACTACTCCCACAAGTTCAAATTACCCTTGAGCAGATAAAACAATGCATAGCCGAGTTGGATTTGATTGAGGCGATATTAAAATATTGGATTCCGCAGGCTTTGATTCAAGAATTAAGTAAGGAATTGGAATCTTTCCAGCAGGAAGAGAATCAGCTTCTTTTGGGAACCTTTAATGCTATGATTTCTCAAGAGATTTTACAGCACGACAACCTGCGTATTTATGAACGCTTGGGCGAAACCTATCGTCATTTTTTTATCGATGAATTTCAAGATACTTCTAGTTTGCAATGGGAGAACCTTGTTCCGTTATTGAAAAACCCCCTGGAGAGCTTGGACGACAAAGGAGAAGAAGGTTCTCTTCTTATTGTTGGTGATCCCAAACAATCCATTTACCGTTGGCGTGGGGGCAATGTTCGGCAATTCATTCGTCTTCTTGCGGGTGAAAACCCTTTTCTGGTGCCCTATCGAAAAAAAGAACTTGAAAAAAACTTCCGCAGCCGCGATCAAATCGTGCTTTTTAACAATGCCCTTTATGCCCATTTAGCAAAAGAAGCAAGTTACGACTTGACTCAAAATTTATTCTCTGCAGACGCAGAACAGCAAACCAATAATAAACCTGGCGGATGGGTCCATATACAGTTGCTTCCGCCCGATTTAAAAAAAGAGAAAACCACCCCGCTTTACGCTCAATATACTTTAAATGCCATTAAGGAATCCGTAGAAGATCAATACGCTCTGGGGGATATTGCGGTTTTGGTGCGGACAAATGAACAAGCAAATCACATTACACGACTTTTAGCTGCTGAAAAGATTGATTTTGTTTCTTCAGACGGCTTGCGGTATGGTGAGTCTAAAGCTGTAAATTTTTTAATGGCACTAATGGTTTGCGCAATAAACCCCAAGGCAAAGGAGTATAAATTCACTGTATTGTGTTATTTATTCGAAACCATGGGACCTGAAAATATTGATCGTCACGGTTTTGTTTCAGAAAATCTAAATCGGTCCTTTATTGAAATTTTTTCGTCATTGTCCATTGTTTACGATTTAAATACGTTTCACAATGAAGGAATTTATGAAAGTTTTGAAAAGGCCTATTACGCATTTGAATTTTCAATGAAATCAGATGCTTTTGTTGAAAGTTTTTTGGAGGGTGTTTTTGAATTCAGTCAAACGATACAAAACGATCCTTTTTCTTTTTTAGAATATTGGCAAGAAAGACTGAGTCAAAAAAGTATAGCTTTATCAGATACCCCTGATAGTGTAAAAGTGATGACCATCCACAAGTCAAAAGGATTAGGATTTCCGGTTGTGATTTTCCCCTTTGCAGAACAACTTTTTCAACCCAACCAACGTCCGATGTTGTGGTTAGACACAAAAGAACAATTCGGGAAAGAATACACACAAGCCTGGATTCCTTTTTCGGAAAAAATTAAATCATTTGGGGAGAGCGGATACTCGCGTGATCATTTACACAAGTCTGAAAATGAAATGGATACAGCTAATTTGTTGTACGTTACTACAACCCGAGCAAAAGACCGATTGTATATTGTATCAAAAACAGTAACAAAACCTGAGGCAAGTCTTGCCGGGCTACTCAATCGTTTTACAGCGACTTTTGATTCAGATGATTTCGGTGGCTATACTTGGGGAGAAAGAGAAATCAATCAAAAACCCCCTTCAGCCCTATCGCTATCTTCCTGCACACGAAGCGTAAAACGGTATCCATGGGAAAAAAGACTTGTCGAAATTAATGGAGAAGAAGATGTTTTTTCGGCACGTACTACAGGGATAAAAATGCATGATCTTTTAGCTCAAATAAACAGCAAAAAAGACATTGATTCAGTGATAGAAGCTGCGGTAAACAAAGGAAGTTTAAAGGCCGATGAAAATGAAATGTATACGACCTATCTTCATTCTATCGTGAATCATCCTGACCTAGCGGTTTTATTTACGGAGCATTCAAAAGGATACAACGAGCAAGAAATTGTCTATCAGAATCGCATTCATCGACCTGATCGCTATGTTGTGTTCCCAGATTATTGTGTTGTTTTGGATTATAAAACAGGAAAAAAGAAAGAAAATCACAAAGTGCAATTGCAGTTATACGCATCCGCATTGCACGAAATCTATCAACGTCCGATAAAGCAATTTTTGGTTTATCTAAAAGAAAAGGAGATTGAACTTATATCCCTTTAATCCAAGGGGTTTCCCGCTACAAAAACTTACTCATTTTTTTTGATTCCTCAGGGATAAACAGTAGCTTTGTAAGCATAATCAATTTAGCAAAAATGAAAAAAATTATTAACGTTACTTTCTTGACTTTAGCACTACTTATTGCAAGTGTTTCTTATGCACAAGATGATAACAATCCTTGGGTGGTAACATTTGGTGTAAATGCTGTAGATACTTACCCAACTGGTTTTGATACGTTTAACGAGGTTTACAAAACACAACACTGGAACATGATACCTTCTTTTTCTACTTTGGGAATTAGCAGATATGTTACGGAAGGATTTTCAGTTTCAGGGCGTTTAAGTGTTAATCAATTGACAAAATACGGAGCTAATGAAGACATTGATAACCTTTCGTTTGCTGCCATGGATTTGTTCTTACGCAAATCGCTTGTTGGCAAG
>CBFIJA010000014.1:0-30539 GCA_965662875.1 Candidatus Arcticimaribacter sp. | reverse complement strand
AGGAGGTCGCAGGTTCGAATCCTGCCACCCCGACAATTGAAATCTTTGGTCGCGTAGCTCAGCTGGATAGAGCATCTGCCTTCTAAGCAGACGGTCATAGGTTCGAATCCTATCGCGATCACATTACATTAAACAGTTACACTTTTAAGTGCTAACTGTTTTTTTTGCCCTTCATTTTATTTTTATATCTCCTTACAACAAAAGAAGAATTAAGAGCGTTTTTTCATTCCTCCCTTTTCTTGAAGAACACGAACAACATTTCAATGGCTGCCATTCCAACGCGTTCTCCTTTGTGAATGTAGAATTATCTGCGATTTAGGTGGTGCAATATGGGGTTTAAAGACCCATGATTTGGCGCCCCACCCGGTCTATTTGCATCGAATCTATTCCGGGTTGCATTAGTGGGTGATACAATAAGCGAATGATTTCACGGTCATCGTTATGGTATTCTTCTGTTTCCGTCCTGCCCGAATAAAATATACTGTAGTAATTGTAGGGAATATCGTTGAGTAAGCCCAATCCCTGCGTAAGTTCCTCTCTAAGGATGTGTTTTTGTTCCTGCTGGGGGGCTCTTTCTGTATCTACAAACAAAAAAGCATTTTCAATTTCAAACTTTTCGTTGATTTCTACAGAGACCAAACCAAAATTTTCATCCAATCGAGGAGCGGCAGAAGGGTAGCGTTTACTGTATTCTTGCGCAGTTCCGGTATACAAGTAGGCATTGGCTTGGGTAGAGTCTTGTACTTTTTGGATGTAAAAATCATCCGTTGCTAAGGTGTTGATTTCAACGATTATTTCATCCAGTTCTGTGATTAAAAAGGCAGCAGGGTTTCCTCCGATGTAAAGCTTCATTGGTTTTTTCCACTTTTTCAGCAAGCGAATGTTGTTGCCGTACTCAGCACCCAGTGCCACTTCTGTAAGATAACGAATAAGGTATTCTTTGATGAGGGGAATAAGGGCGGCATTCTCATTTGGATTGAGCAATAGATATTCTTCTTCCGGCAATTCCGTTTCTTGCTCCGTATTCAAATCACAAGCAATCAATAGAAAGCAGCTGCACAGGCAACTGAATGCAAACCGAATGAGTAGGGGTGTTTTCACGACTATTTTTTAGGGAATCTTGAGCTCATGGGGTTACGACAATTTTTCCGCTTACTCTTCTTTCTACCATTTCTTCCATGGCTTTGTGCGTTTCGGCTAAAGGGAAGGTTTTGTGAAGGTGGGGTTTTAGTTTTCCCTCGGTATACCACTGCATGAGTTCCAGGGTGTTTTCTAAATTTTTATGGGGGAATTGCATGGCAAAAGCCCCCCAAAACACACCTACAATCTGGCAACCTTTTAGCAATGCTAGGTTCAAAGGAATCTTTGGGATTTCCCCAGCAGCAAAGCCTACAACCAAATAGCGTCCTTCCCAACCCATCGCCCGTAGGGCAGGTTCTGTATAGGCATCTCCTACAGGATCATAGATCACATCCGCTCCTTTTCCACCGGTAAGGGCTTTGATTTTTTCTTTGAGATTTTCAAGGGTATAATTTATGGTTTCATCTGCACCATGCGCTTTACATAGGGCTAGTTTCTCCTCTGTAGAAGCACAAGCAATCACCTGCGCACCCATTTGTTTTCCGAGCTCAACGGCTGCTAAACCCACCCCGCCAGAAGCACCAAGCACTACAAGGGTTTCCCCTTTTTGTATTTTTGCACGGTCTTTTAGGGCGTGGTAAGATGTCCCGTAGGCCATCAAGAATGAAGCCGCAACGGTAGCCTCCATTTGCGGGGGTTTTGGGAATGTGTTTTTGGCAGGAGCCGCCACATATTCTGCAAAGCCACCATGCGGAACAAACCCAATGACTTCGTCGCCAACGTTCAAATGCTTTACCTCTTTTCCAACGGCTGAAATAACCCCTGCAATGTCACTTCCCGGCGTAAAGGGCAGTGGGGGTTTGAATTGGTATTTTCCTTGAATAATAAGCGTATCCGGGAAGTTAAGGCTGCACGCCTTTACCTGAACAACCACCTCCTTTTCTTTTGGAGAAGGCATTTCAATGTCTTTGTAGACGAGGGTAGAAGGGGGACCAAATTTTTCACAAACAATGGCTTTCATACGATGTTTTTATTCTATTGGTGGAAGTTACACAAAAGAGATCAGTTCTTTGGGAAGAAAATGAACGGCATTGAATTCAAGTAAGCTAAAGCGTGGGGGGGAATATAAAAATTGTGACACAGAAGCATTGCGGACGGAGTAGTTTAATTCTGCAATTCGATCTTCTTTGTCCATACCAAGACTTTCTGCCAAAATAGCGCTAATGGTTCCTCCTGAAGTAAACACGCCAACCGTTTCTCCTTTTTCGGTTGCGGCAAGTAGCGTTTTTAAAGCTGCTCCAACCGCTCTCCGAAAGTCCTGCCAAAGTGGAATACCATCGAGTTCTAAGGCATTTAATGCCCATTTTTGCATAAAATAACCAAAAGCCTCCATGTAGTATTGCTGTTTCAACGCAGGGTTTTCGATGCTTCTATGTTGCAGTTCTTGGAGAAAAGAATGCTTCTTTAGCAAAGCACTGTAGTTGTTTTTTAGAACATCCATTCCTGTATGTTCTTTTAAACCTTGCAAAACGGTAGCCGCTGGAAATGATTGCTGATGGGTCTGGTATACTTTTCGTACTTCGCGTTCCGTTTCGAGCTGCCGTACTAAAGGACCACAGAAAACACGATCAAAATGGATGTTTTCTTCCATTAAATAATGCCCCAGCAATTGTGCCTGCTTTACCCCTTTTTGAGAAAGTTTATCGTAGTTATCGCTGTTTATTGAGGCTTGACCGTGTCGAAAGAAATAAAGTTTACTCACGCTTTTTTTGTTGTGTTCTTCAGAAGACTTTTTAAAGATAAGTCAATTGACTTTGCCAAGAGAAATTAAATCAAAAATTAAGGTCAGCTAATTTCAAATTTGTATTTTTAAAAATTAAAATTCAATTTAATTAATAGTGAAACTCCAATACCTTTTATTTACGCTGTTCAAATTACCCTCTGTATGGTTGATGGGGATTCGAGTAAAAGCAATCAGTAACGAAAGTGCTACCGTAAAGGTAAAGCACAGATGGATCAATCAAAATCCTTTCAATTCCATGTTTTGGGCCGTTCAAGGCATGGCAGCAGAATTGGCTACTGGCGTTCTATTGACCAATGCAATCCGTGAAAACGGGGCTAAAATTTCCATGTTGGTTTTGAACAATAAAGCAAATTTTTCTAAAAAAGCAACCGGTAGAATTACCTTTCAGTGCCATCAGGGCTTGGAGGTAAAAGCGGCGGTGGATAAAACTGTTGAAACTGGAAAATCGCAAACCCTTTGGATGGACGCTACAGGAATTGACGAACAAGGGGATGTTGTTTCTCATTTTTCTTTTGAATGGACCTTATTAAAAAAATAACTATGAAAGCACCTTTTATCAATGATTTGTCACTTCCTGCAGTGGCTGCCCCAATGTTTTTAATTTCTGGCCCACAGTTGGTCATCGAATGTTGTAAAAACGGAATTGTAGGAACTTTTCCGGCCTTGAATCAGCGTTCTACAGAAGGCTTTGAAGCTTGGGTAATTGAAATCAAAGAAGCTTTGGCTGCCTTTGAAGCAGAAACAGGAAAAAAAGCGGCTCCATTTGGGGTCAATATTATCGTGCATCCTACAAATACTAGGGTACAAGCGGATTTGGAAATTTGCATCAAGCATCAAGTGCCCTTAATCATCACCTCTTTGGGGGCTGTATCGCAATTGGTTGATGCGGTGCACAGCTACGGAGGATTGGTGTTTCACGATGTCATTAAAAAACGCCACGCAGAAAAAGCGACAGAGGCAGGTGTTGACGGTCTCATTGTTGTTGCAGCGGGCGCAGGGGGGCATGCAGGGATAACCAACCCAATGTCCTTAGTAGCAGAAGTACGTCAATTTTTTGACAAAACCATTTTACTTTCCGGATGCATCAGCACAGGCAGAGACATTGCCAGTGCCCTGCAAATGGGAGCAGATTTAGCTTACATGGGAACGCGATTTATCAACGTAGATGAAAGCATGGCTGAAGAAGGATACAAACAAATGATTATAGAAAGCAATGCCAGCGATATTGTTTATACTGCGGCAGTGTCTGGGGTAAATGCAAATTTCTTGCGTCCCAGTTTAGAGGCTATGGGCATTACGGAAGATCTGTGGTCCAAGTCCAAGAAAATTGATTTTGGTGAAGAGTTGGATGCTGCGAAAGCAGAGGCCAAAGCATGGAAAACCATCTGGTCTGCAGGGCAGGGGGTAACGACCATAAAGGACAGTGTTTCTACAGCACAATTGATAGCGCGTTTGCAAAAAGAGTTCATCTCTGCGCTAGAAGATCAAAAACAGCACCTGGAAAAATACAGCTAGTTCGTTATTTCTTTTGGGTTAAACGATAGATAAAGACTGCCGTTCGTTGGATCAATGGCTTCATCGTTTTTAGATCTACGGTCTCTTGGGGCGTATGCGCTCCTGTTCCCATGGTTCCTAAACCGTCTAAGCCGTCTACGTATTTTGCCACAAAAGAGACATCAGCTGCGCCTCTTTTTCCAGGATCATACCCTTTTACAGGGCCATATCCTAGGGCTTCGCTCACTGCGCTAAGTTCTTCAAGAAGGGCTTTGTTTCCTACTGTGGGACCCATAGCAGGGTAGCTATCAGTAAAGGTTATGGTCGCTTGGGTAGACGGAAGATGATTGGCCACTATGGCACGCATTTTTGCTCTGGCCGCTGCTTTTTGTTCTTCAGAGATGAATCTAAGTCCCCCGTTTACTACTGCAGTCTGTGCAACAACGTTGGTTTTTCCGTAGGCATTACCGCTGCTTTTTGCCGCATCATAGTCGATAAAGGTGCCTCCTAAAATATTTCCGGGATTAAAAGTTAGGTATTCCTCTCCACGAACATCGGTGTAAAATTGATGCAAAATCCGGCTCATTTCAAAAATTGCTCCTGCGCCTGTTCTTTCTCCAAATACACCTGAAGAGTGTGCACGGCGTCCTGCTGTTTCTACCTTCCAACCGGATGCTCCTCGACGGGCGATGGTAGCGTTATTGAATCCTGTTGCTGTTTCAAACCCCAGGGCAATATCACTTTCTTTAGCCGCTTCAATCAATTCTCTTCTTGAAATGGATAATGGTTTTCCTGTGCGCTCCTCATCGCCCGTAAATGCCACGATAATATTACTGTTCTCCAATAGCTTAAGATCATGTAGGGCCTTTAAGGCATATAAGATTACGACATTTCCCCCTTTCATGTCATTGGCTCCAGGACCATAGGCAATGCTGTCTTGTTTTATAAAGCGTTGAAAGGGACTGTCTTTTTCAAAAACAGTATCTAGATGACCGATCAGTAATAACTTTTTTCCTTTGTTGCCTTTTCTTTTTGCGAATAAATGTCCAGCACGATTCATTTCTACCGGCATGGAAATCCATTCGGTTGTAAATCCAATTTCATCAAAGGCTTTTTGAAACACATTGCCTACTTCTTTTACTCCTTCTAGATGAAGGGTGCCGCTGTTGATGTTGACTACTTTCTCTAAAAAATCAATGGATTCTTTTTCATAGGTCGCCACTTGCTGAAGAATTTTTTTTTCTGTTTTCGTCAGATTTTGACTCCATTGAAGGCTGCTAAATAAAAGAAGGGCAATAAGGGAAATGGAATATTTCATGGTTAGATGTCTTTTGTCAGCGATTTTACAATTTTGTTGTCGGCGTAAAATTCTTTAAAAATAACTTTTAAGGCGGTATACAACGGAATGGCAAAGACCAGACCTAATGTGCCAAAGAGTAAGCCCGCTATCATGATGATGAGAAAAATCTCCAATGGATGTGATTTGACACTGTTCGAAAAAATAAAAGGTTGACTAAAGAAATTGTCCACCAATTGCCCTAGAATAAAGCCGATCATTACATAGATGCTTTTATCAAAATTAATGGCATTTAAATTAGGATCTATATTGGCAGTCAAACTCAGAACCAGCATCAAAAGTCCGCTGATTAGTGGCCCGATATAGGGGATTAAATTCAGCAGAGCACATAAAAAGGCAATGATAAAGGCGTTAGGAATTCCACAAATCAACAGCACAACAGTGTAAATGACCAAGAGAATGCTGATTTGCAAGGACAAGCCCAAAAAATAGCGAGAAAGTAAATCTTTAATCTTTTCAAGGGAGGATTTTACTCGAGGTTTTGTTTTGTTGTCTAAAAACACAAACACGATTTTTTCTAACAATTGCGCATCCTTTAGCAGGAAGAAGGAAACAAAAATTACAGAAAACAAGCCAATTGTAAAATTGCTAAGCCAGCCTAAAACAGTGTTGATAAAATCCGGAAGGGCTTCTAAATTCAAACTTTCTGTAAGGTTTTGTTGTGAAAGCCAATGCCGCCAGTCCCATTGGGTTTGATGGGCGATTTCTGTGATCAAAAAACGTACTTTTTCCTCAAACTCCGCAATGTTTAAAAGCGATAGGTTTTCACTTTGCTGCGTTATAATGGGGATGAACAACGCAAAAAAGCCCAAAAGAAGAATGACAAAAAAGGTCATGGTCATCAGCGCTGCTAATGTGGTGGATAGCTTTAGGCGGTTTTGCAAAAAGAAACTAATGGGTCTTCCCATCAAGGATATGATAGCGGCTATGATAACATAGCTAATCAAAGCACTTAAGCTATGAAGAACATAGCCCAAGAGTAGGATGGCAGACAAAATTCCAACGGCCCTTAAAATGCCTTGGGAGATAATTCTTGGATTCATGTTTTAAATATACGGTAAAATCCCCAATGCCTATAGTGCAAGGGCAATGGTTTGACAAGCAACAATAGCCGCGGTTTCTGTGCGGAGCCTTTGTTTTCCGAGTGAAATATAAGCCGAGGCCGCCTTGATTTCATCCGAAGAAAAATCGCCTTCAGGACCTATCAATACCGTAATTTTTTTTTCTCCTTTTGCCTTTTCAAACAATGGCGTTTTTTCTCCATCCGCGCAATGGGCCATCCATGCAGTCGGGTGCTCTTGTATAAAATCTGAAAATGCTGTCATCGGATGGACAAGGGGCAAGTGACTTTGTTGCGATTGCTTTAGAGCGGCCAAAACAATTCTTTCGGCGCGCTCTAACTTAATGCTTTTGCGTTCAGAATGATCGCAGCATAAGGGGGTAATTTCTGTAATGCCAATTTCAGTAGCTTTCTCCAAAAACCACTCAAAACGACTGATGTTTTTGGTCGGTGCAATTCCGATATGAAGCTGGTAATCCAAAGGAGGGATTTCTATGATCTCATTTAAACGTACAGCAACAGATTTAGTGGCCATTTCAACAATGGTACCTTTGGCGCGTAAGCCTTTTCCATTTGTAATATGAAGCTCATCTCCATTTTTTTTCCGCAATACTTTTGTAAGGTGCTTGCTTTCTATCGCATCGAAGTGTAGGAGGGTGTCTTGGGCTGAAAAATGCGGTTGATAAAAGAGTTCCATGTTCAAAACTTTAAACGTGCTGAAGCACTTTGGCCTAAGGTGCCCCATTGCTCTTTTTTGTATTTCAAAAAACCTACAATTCCAATCATAGCAGCATTGTCTGTAGTATATGCAAAAGGAGGTAAATGAACTGTCCATCCTTTTTCTTGCTCTTGCGCTTTGAGTTTATTTCTCAATCCACTATTTGCAGCAACACCGCCTCCTATGGCAATCTCTTGGATGCCTGTTTCAACTACAGCCGTATTTATTTTTTGAAAAATAATGGCGATTAGCGTGTGTTGTATTGAAGCACAGAGGTCGTTTAGGTGTTCTGTGATGAAGTCGGGATTCTTTTGTTGATGCTTGTGAATAAAGTTGATTACCGCGGTTTTAAAACCACTAAAACTAACATTCAACCCGTCAACTTTCGGAATAGGGAAAGCAAATGCATTGGGATTGCCTTCTTTTGCTCTTCTGTCAATTTCAGGCCCTGCAGGATAGCCCAAGCCCATGATCTTACCACATTTATCAAAAGCTTCTCCAATGGCATCGTCTAAAGTGGTTCCAATTTCTTTCATGTTAAAATGATCTTCTACACGAACAATTTGTGTATGTCCTCCAGAAACCGTGATTCCTAAAAAGGGAAATTGGGGTTTATTTTGACGTGGATCATCAATAAAATGTGCTAAGATGTGTGCTTGCATGTGATGTACGTCTATCAGCGGGATGTCTAGTCCCATACTTAAAGATTTGGCAAAAGACGTACCGACGAGTAAAGACCCCAAAAGTCCTGGTCCACGGGTGTATGCAATTGCATTCAGGTCATTTTTAGCAATGCCTGCCTGTTTTAACGCTTGATCTACTACGGGTACGATATTCTGTTGATGTGCTCGAGATGCCAATTCTGGAACTACGCCACCGTATTGTTCATGTATGCTTTGATTGGCAATGCAGTTCGATAATACCTTGTCGTTTTCTAAAACAGCCGCTGATGTATCATCACAAGAGGACTCAATAGCCAGAATATAGCATGGTTTTTGATTTATCATTTACTAACTTTATCAGCGCAACAAAAATACAGCATTCCCATCAATAATAAACAGAAAAAATACACGTCAATTATTGTGCTTTCCATTTTAGGAGTGGTGGCCTTTGGGGTTTATTTTTTTCAGCTTAAAGACGTTCAAACACGTATTGTTAAATCGTTGACACAACAACTCAGTACCACCTACAAAACCGACCTATCCATTCGAAGTGCGTCCATTGATTTATTGGGAAACCTAAAATTGTATGATTTTTTGGTTCTTGATCACCAAAAAGATACCCTTTTCTATGGTCAAGAAATAACCACTGAATTGGAATCCCTAGAGAATTTCATCAACAGAGATTATTCATTATCTACCCTTTCCATTACAGGACCCTATCTAAAAGAAAAAAGGTATTTGGGGGAGCAAGAAAGCAATCTGCAGCAATTTTTAAAAAAAATAGAAAATGCACGGCCGACCCCCAAAAAAGAGTTTACCCTCTCTTTGGATGTTTTGAAGGTAAACGGGGGACGGTATAAAAGAATAAACGTTGATCAAAGCGAGGACTTTACACTAGTAGCTGAATTCCAAAAAATACGTTATCAAAAAAACAGCTTACAATTCGCTTTAAAACAGCTTAGTGGTAGCCTTCCATACCTTGGAAAGGTGAGTGAACTTTCCGCTAATTTCGAAAAAAACAGAGACAGTTTAAACGTATCCAGTCTCCAGCTGTTGAGTGATAAATTAAAAGCGATAGGAGAGGCAGCTCTGTATCTTCCAATGAAGGAAGGGAAACCCGATTTTGAAGCTGTTTCTGTAGATTTTTATTTTGATTTACTCGAGACTAGAGCTTCTAATGTTTCTTCACAAGCCAACACCTTGCCCATCAAAGATCTGAGAGTTCAAGAAGTATCCTTAACCGGTCCTTTAGAGGAACTCCAAGGAACAGCAACCCTCTATTTAGGAGAAAAAATAAAAGTGACTACAGGGTTCTCTGGTGATTTTAAAAGCAAAGAAGAATATCGTTTTGAATCAAAAGATTTTGAGTTTACATGGGCGAAGAATGGATTATATACGTTGCTTTCAGAGGCGCAACAAAAGGAACTCCCTATGGTTTTACCTCAAAAAGGAGCGCTAAGTGCTGCTGTTGAAATGGCACCAAATGAGTTCAGTTTAGCATTCGATATGTTAAGTGACTTAGGGACAATCGTAGGAGATGTAAACGCTACAAAAAAGACGGCTGACAAAACTTGGGAAGGCACCTCTCGTCTAGATTGGAAGAACGTGCAATGGGTTGTCCCTTCCTCAGCGGTCAACATAAGGGATATAAATGCTTCATTTGATCTTTCGTTTAAAAAAGAGGAAGCCCATCCTTTGGAAATTCAGTGGGATGCAGAGGTGAAAAACATGCAATGGAATGCCCGAAATCTATATGCTCTTTCATCCTCAGGGGTCAAGATCGGGGAGAAGACAGATGGAAACCTTAGCATCAATGATCCAACGTTTGAAGGAAACATAACGTGGCAGTATAATCCGATTGGTACATCTGAGGTAAACGGAGAGATTAAAGCAGTGAATTTATCAGAATGGACCATTGCATCAACCGACAAAGTTGCAGTTTTGTCGACAAAGTTTATTTCCAATTTCGAGAAAAATAAAGGCACCCTTCAGTTCAACGGATTGGTTGTTGACCATCAAAACAAGAAAACCATGTTTACCCCAATAAGGTTTTCTTATGAAGCATTAGGAGAAAATAAAACAGTCGTTTCTAATTCAAACAATGCGCTGGAATTTTCTTTAACAGGTTTATTTGAAGTCAATACATTTCCCTCTGTTGTTCGTTCTGCCTTTGAGGAGGTTGTGTTCTTTAGGCCACATAAAGTCCAAGCTAAAAAATCAGCATTTTCTTTTTCATTGCTTTTAAAGCAGCCCTTGATTAAAGCATTGTATCCAGAGATTTCTACGTCAAACGATCTACAATCAGAGGGATACATAACATCTGTTAAGGGAGACTCGTATTTTAAAATGGAACTGCCTTTGCTGAAAGTAGGAAACTATGCCATTGAAGGGTTACGACTTGAGACGTCCAACAACAACCCTTTTTTCAATACCTATTTAACGGCCTCTGCTTTACAGTCCGAGGAGTTCTCCGTCCGCAACGTAAATTTGCTCAGTTTTACAGCAGATCAAGAACTATTGGTCCGTTTGGAGGGCGAATATGGAAAATACAACGATGCTTTTGAGTTGAATTTTAACCATCAATATCAGAACAATCTCTCTCAGTTCCTCCTCAAGAATGCTAAAATATCTAGCCCACAAGGAGCATGGCGCTTTAATAATGAAAAGGAAGGGTCAATTGTGTATGACTTCCTTCAAAAGCGGGTCGCGGTCAAGGATGTATATGCGGAAAATGGAAAGCAAGAAATAGCCATCGATGGATTTTTCAAAAATAAATCCGCTTTTGAAATCGATTTTATAGCCAATGCAGTAAGGGTAGAGGATCTTTTGCCACCCAGCGAAAAGTTTTCGCTAGCGGGGGAATTCTCAGCAAAGGGGACACTAGGGCTCAATGACTTGAATCCATCCAACGCATTGCAAATACAATTAAAAAGCATGACCATCAACGATCGTCCAATGGGAGATTTTCGCCTTGGAGTTGAAAGCAATTCTTCCTTAAATACGTTCCGTTTGGATGGTGATTTAATTCAGGATCAGAATACTAGCCTCTTTCTTAGGGGAAGTGCTTTCATTAAAGAGGAGGCTTTAAATGTGGACGTTGATTTTGATTTGAATCAATTTGGCATTTCCTTTTTGTCACGACTCGGAAAAGATAAAATGACCAAGCTTAAAGGGGCCCTCACTGGAAAATTGAATTTATGGGGCGGAACCTCAGATCTTCATTTGGATGGAAATGCAAAAATGGATGACGGCACTTTTTATCTGCCTGCAACCAATGTAGCGTATGCTTTAGAAGAAAAAAGCAGCATACAATTTTCAAATGCGACCATTCGAATGAATGACATTCTCCTTTCTGAGGAAACGGAAAAGACAAAAGGAGTATTAAACATGGAACTTCAGCATACAAATTTCAAGGGTTGGACGGTGAATTTAGATTTGACTTCTGATCGATTCTTGGTATACAACAAAAATGAAGATCCGGAAGAATTGTTTTATGGTAAAGGATTTTTAAATGGAATTGCTCGTTTAGACGGTCCTACAAAAGCATTGACCCTTTCGGTGGATGGGACAACTGCAGCGGGGACTACATTGACCATTCCCTGGGACGAGGACAAGGGATTATCGGACACTAATTTTATTGATTTTTTATCAAAAAAAACATTTTACAGCAATCCAGTAACGGCTAAAATTTCTGATGTAGATGAAGATTTTCGTGGGTTTGAAATGAACTTCGATTTGGATGTAAATCAAAACGCAGAAATAGAAATTGTAGTGGATCAATCTTCAGGCTCTACCCTTTCCGGTCGGGGGGCAGGAAACATTTTGATCGAGTCTAATATTGACGGAAAATTCAATATTTGGGGAGATTTTATTACCACATCAGGGATTTACAATTTTAAGAATCTAGGGTTGATTGATAAGAAATTTAAAGTGTTGCAAGGTGGAACTATAGTTTGGGAAGGAGATCCAATAGAAGCACAAATGAATTTGGAAGCTGTATATGAGGTTCCTGGCGGAGCTAACCCTGCTTTATTGGTAGACAATCCCAATTTTAACAAGAAAATACCTACAGACGTAAAAATTCAACTGCAAGGAAATCTATTGAAACCAGATGATCCTTTGTTTGAGATTGAATTTCCCAATGCATCTACGGTGGTGAAATCTGAAATAAATTACCGTTTGGCCGATCAACAAAGACGACAGCTTCAAGCGATTTCATTGTTGTCCCAAGGTGTTTTTATCAGCGATGTTTCGCTTTCGGTTCAGGGCATTGCCAACAATCTATACGAAAAAGCATCCGATGTTTTTAGTACGTTATTGGGGTCAAGTTCAGGAAAACTGGATGTTGGAGTAAATTATCTTAAAGGGGACGAAACCCCTTTTCTCGATGCCCGTACAGAGGATAGAATAGGGGTAACCTTGACGACTCAGATCAGTGATAAAATTTTGATAAATGGCAAAATAGGGGTTCCTGTTGGCGGAGTTGAAGAGACTTTGATTGTAGGCGATGTTCAAATTGACTTTATCTTAAACGAAGATGGCACCCTGAAAGCGAAGGTATTTAATAAAGAAAATGAGTTTCGTTATTTGGGTGATGAGATAGGCTATACACAAGGGGTTGGATTGTCGTATCAAGTAGATTTTGATAATTTCAGAGCGTTGATTCAAAAGATCACCAAAGCATCCAAAGCTTCGGATGCCATCGATGAAGAACAGAATTCTGCAGGGGTTGAATTCTTAAATAAAAAGTACTAAAACGTTTTAGAAATAACTTTTCACTTTTCATATAGTGTTTATTTCAGCTATTGGGTTGAAAATCCTTACTTTTGAGATTGTTTATAAAACATGACTAAGAAACCAAATAAAATTGCTGTTCTTACTTCGGGCGGAGATGCACCGGGTATGAATGCCGCAGTTCGTGCAGTAGTTCGTTCATGCGCCTTTTACAATATAGAATGTTACGGAGTATACCAAGGCTATCAAGGTCTTATCGATGGCAATATGAAGTTGATGAATGCCAGAAGTGTAAACAATATCATCAACAAAGGCGGCACTTTTTTAAAGTCTGCACGTTGTTTAGAGTTTAGAACACCTGAGGGTCGCGCTAAAGGGTTCAAACACATTCAAGATAAAAACATTGATGCGCTTGTAGTTATCGGTGGGGACGGCTCATTTACGGGTGCCATGATTTTTCAGCAAGAACACAATATTCCGGTCATTGGAATTCCCGGAACGATTGATAATGATATTTTCGGAACCCGACATACCCTTGGCTATGATACTGCATTGAATACAGTAGTAGAGGTGATTGATAAAATCCGCGATACTGCCAGTTCTCACAACCGTCTTTTCATTGTTGAAGTAATGGGAAGAGATGCAGGTCACATTGCATTGAATTCAGGCATCGGGGCTGGGGCAGAGGAAATACTTATCCCGGAGGAAAATCGCGGTTTAGAACATATGTTAGAATCTTTGAAGCGAAGCGAAAAATCAGGAAAATCTTCCAGTATCGTCGTAGTAGCAGAAGGGGATAAAACAGGTGAAAATGTTTTTGAAATAGCGAAATATATAGAAACTAACCTTCCCTATTACGAAGTACGTGTGTCTGTTTTAGGGCATATGCAGCGCGGTGGAGCACCCTCTTGTTTTGATCGTGTGCTGGCTTCCCGAATGGGGGTTCATGCGGTTGAAAAACTTATTGAAGGGGAGTCAAATGTAATGGTGGGTGTTATAGACGATAAAATGGTTTTGACGCCATTGGATAAAGCCATCAAAGGAAAATCAGAAATCAATGATAACCTTCTACGGGTTTCGGATATCTTATCCATTTAAAAAAACAATCAATCAAATAATCATAACAGTAAACTAATCAAATTTAATTATGTCTTTAAAAATTGGAATTAACGGATTTGGTCGTATTGGAAGATTGGTCTTTCGATCGGCGATGAAGCAAGCAGATGTTACCGTTGTAGGTGTAAATGACCTTCTTGACGTTGAACATCTTGCCTACCTTTTAAAATACGACTCCGTCCACGGTAAATACAATGGAACGGTAGAAGTTGTTGATGGAGATTTAGTGGTCGATGGACACCGTGTAAAAATTTCAGCTGAGCGTAACCCGAGTGAAATCGGCTGGGGGGATTTAGGTACAGATGTTGTTGCAGAATGTACCGGGATTTTCACAACGCTTGAAAAAGCACAAGCCCACATCGATGGAGGTGCGAAAAAAGTGGTTATTTCTGCTCCTTCAGCAGATGCCCCTATGTTTGTTGTAGGCGTCAACCACCATGAAGCTACGGCAGACCAAACCATTGTTTCTAATGCCTCCTGTACGACCAACTGTTTGGCGCCTATTGCTAAAGTATTGGACGATAATTTTGGCATAGAAGAAGCGTTAATGACTACAGTACACGCAACAACAGCTACACAGTTTACGGTAGACGGACCTTCACGAAAAGATTACCGTGGCGGTAGAAGTGCTTTAGTAAATATTATTCCTGCCTCTACGGGTGCAGCAAAAGCCGTAACCAAAGTTATCCCCGCTTTGCAAGGGAAATTGACAGGAATGGCATTCCGTGTACCTACAGCCAATGTTTCTGTAGTCGATTTAACCGTAAAAGTTGCTAAAAGCACTTCATACGAAGAAATAAAAAAGGTGATGAAGTCTGCCTCAGAAGGCGACCTTAAAAACGTTTTAGGGTATGCAGATGAAGCTGTAGTTTCTCAAGACTTTATCGGAGATGTCCGCACTTCAATTTTTGACGCAGGTGCAGGAATTGAATTGAACGATAAATTCTTTAAAATCATTTCTTGGTACGATAACGAGTGTGGTTATTCCAACAAGTTAATTGATCTTGCCAAGCACGTAAATCAGCTGTAAGCATGATTTTAATTGTTGATAGCGGTTCTACCAAAACAGATTGGTTTGCAGTAGACGAAGGGGGAGAAGTACTTTTTTCTACCCAGACTTTGGGTTTAAACCCTCAGGTACTTTCTTCAGCGATTCTCAATGAACGAATCATTAACAATTATGACCTTTATCAAAATAGAAATAAAGTGACCCATCTTTATTTTTACGGTGCGGGTTGTGGAATTGCGTCAACAGTAGAGCGAATTAAGAAAGTCTTTAAAGACATATTCATTCACTCTGAATTTATCATTAAAGAAGACACCTATGCTGCAGTATATGCTACTGCAGCACAAGGTGAACCTTCCATTGTATGCATCGTAGGTACCGGCTCGAATTGTAGTTATTATGACGGGACAGTTGTGCATCAAAAAGTTACGTCATTGGGATATGTCTTAATGGACGAAGCCAGTGGAAATTTCTTCGGCAAGCAATTGGTAAGGGGGTATTATTTCAATGAAATGCCGCAACCCCTCCGCGAAGCCTTTGAAAAAGAGTACGATCTCTCTGCAGACACCATCAAGGAGAATATTTACAGAAAAGAAAATCCCAATACCTATTTGGCACGCTTTGCAAAGTTTCTAATACAAAACAAAGACGAACCCTATTTGAATACCATCATCTTAGAAGGGTTCAGAAGATTCATTAAACACCAAGTTTTACAATTTAAAAATTGCAAAGAAATCCCCATTCATTTTGTTGGGTCCATTGCACACTTCTTGGAAGATGAAATAAAAGTGGTGCTGGAAGAATTTGGTCTAACGATAGGACGCAATGTAAAACGTCCCATTGATGAATTGGTAGAATACCACAGAGGTTTATTAGAAATTAGCGAAGACTAATCTACAGCAACCATCGAAATTTCAACCCGAACGTATTTGGGGAGATTTGCGACTTCAACGGTTTCTCTAGCCGGAGCTGTTTCTTCCTCAAAATAACTTCCGTAAACTTCGTTTACCACAGAAAAATTCTCCATGCTGTCAAGGAAAATGGAAGATTTCACAACGTTTTCAAACGTCATGTTCGCTGCTTCTAGTACAGCCTTTAAATTTTCCATCACTTGATGGGTTTCTTTTTTTAGATCTCCTTCGATCAGGGTCATTGTTTCCGGTAATAGAGGAATTTGACCCGAGAGATAAAGGGTGTCTTTGACTTTAACGGCTTGGTTGTATGGCCCAATGGGCGCGGGAGCCTTATCGGTTTGGATGATTTGTTTTTTCATGATCTTAAGATACTAAAATCTTCGATCGGGTTCACGTCTTTTTTCGTATTTAAGATCACTGAGTAAGCCGGATTTAATCCCGATAAAGAAATACCAAGAGGCACGATCACTAAAGGGTACCCAACTAAAATTCAAACGCCAACTGTCCAAATCGCGATCAAACCGAAGTTGCGTATACGTAACCCCTTTTCCTTTAAAGTCATAACCGGAAGAAATGCCTACTTTCCATTTCGGTGTTAAGTCCACATTACCGGAAATCATTAAAGAGTTGTTTGAAAAATCTTTTTGTCCAGTCCTGTTGCTGTATGTTAAAGAGTAAGCGAGTTTAATGTCCCAAGGAATTAGGGTATTGTATAGCCCGTTCTGTTCTGCTTCACTCTTTTGATCCCGATTAAAATTTCCGTTTGAAAAATCATTCGCTACCCCGAAGAGGTCGTCTTCACGACCGCCGCCTGAGAGGCGTTCTTGTTCTGAGAAATCATCCTCCTCTTCCTCTTCTTCCCCATCAGATTTGAAGGTTTCGTTTGAAAAAGCGTAATTCATGTTTACATTGGCACTGGTTAAACGTGCCAGACCTTTGCCTTGCGATAAGATTGTTTTGTTGATTCGGGTTAGCGTTTCGTCTAGGGCATAGGGGTCAAAGGTAGCTCCAAGATTTACGGACAACTGATCTTTAAACAGCGCAAAACCTGTAGTCATTCGAATGGGAGCAAGTTTAAAGCTTTCCGCGGCGAAATTATAACTTGTAGATAGGTTCAGGTTGTTTAACAGTTTGATTTTCTTTGGTTCTACTGCTGTCGTGTCCGAATCTGTAACTTTGGCTTCAAAATTATTGCTAATGGCAATTCCCATCGAATTTGAATAGCCCAAAGAAGGTCTTCCGAAAAGCGCTGTTTCAAATCGGGTATAGTCTCGTGTGTTTCCCTCAGCATCTATGATGTATTCATCATAATACTGCTCAAAACTGGGTTGTATACTGTAGGAAATCGTAGGACGAATGGTATGGCGTATGGATTGAATTTTTTTATCCTCTCCAAAATTAAAAGTCCCGTAAAGAGTTGTCCCCATGCTTGCGCTGTAGGAGTATTGTCTAAATGCATCAAACCCACCCAAGGTGTCTTTGACTACCCCGGCGGTTGGGCTAAAGTTGTTGTAACGCACCGTTTCATTGGTCCAAACCTCTTTGTAATTTGCACTAACACTGGTACTGAGGTATTTGAATAATTTAAAATTTGTGCTGATGGGAATCGTATGAACCATTCCAGTGCGTGCATCGTCAAACATCTCTTTTGTAAAGAGTTTTTCTTCTTGGGTTTGAATTCTACTTTCTCCTCTTGTCGTTACTTGGAAGTTGATGTTTTGGAAAATTCCTTTTTTGGTTTTTCCTTTTTTCACAAACGGAAAAATACGCTCCATATTGGCCTGTAAGGTAGGTAGGGTGAGGTTGGCTAATTTGGTGTTTTGGTTTTGTGAAAGGTTAGCGGTTAAGGATAGATTAACGCGCGGGTATTTCGGAAACGTTCGAGAATAAGAAATGGAAGAGTTGAGGTTGTTGTTAAGAAAATTTGGGGTATTCAATTGATTGATGGATTGTCTGAAATAAGAACTACTTCCCAGGTTTACAGAAGCGGAAAAATTTGAATTTGGACTCGCTTTTTGATCTTGACGATGCGTCCAACGAATGTTGTAAATGCTCGATCTGGCATAGCCGTCAAACCCCTTTTCTCCAGAAACTAAATTTTCCCAGCGAAAGCTAAAGTTTCCTGATGCTTTATAGTTGATTTTATAACGAGAGTCTATTCGAAGCCCATAGCTTCCATTGGTGTAATAATCGCCGACCACATTGAGATCAAAAAGCTCTGAACCCCCGTAATAGTACCCTCCGTTTTGTAGGTAATATCCACGTTGGTTGCTTTCTCCAAAGGTGGGGAATACCAGACCCGATTCTTGCTTGTCTCCTGCTGGAAAATACGCAAAAGGCAGTCCTATAGGTGTTGGAACATTGGCGATAAATAGGTTGCTGAGTCCCGCAACTATTTTTCCTCCTGGAACCATTTTTCCTTTTCGTATTTTGATGAAATAATCTGGGTTTTCAGGATTTTGTGAAGTGGTTATTTTAGCATTTTTAATGTAGTAAACCGAATCGTTTTGTTTTTTGGTGTAGCTGGAGAAAACATTCATTCCTCCTTGTGCTGTTTTTGAATTCCAAATCAAAGCTTTTTTAGTGTCAAAATTAAAACGGATGGAATCGGGATTAATTTCATCGTATCCTTGGACGAAAACAGGTTTTTGACTCAGTGTTCCAACACTGTCTTTGATACGCCCTGCATAGACTTCATTTTTGGTGTAATCCAATACAATGATACCTGCCTCTAATTCCATGTCTTGATAGGAAAGGGTGGCTTTGTTGTAGAGTTTTATTTTATTGGTCGATTGATCTATTCGTACAGAATCCTTCGCGGTATAATCGATTAAATCCAATAATAGCGGTTCTTTCTTGGGGAGGCTATCGTTGGCTATGACACTGATGCTGTCAAGCTTTATTTCGTTTGCAAGGGGAAGGACAGCTAGACTGTCTTTTTCCTCTTGACCCCAACCAAAATTTATGGTGAAGCAGAGCAGGAGGCTAAGACCGGATAAAAAAGACTTTGCTGGCAATTTGATAAAAGCTAAATTTGTGTCAAAACAAGCTCAAAATTACGGATAATTTTACATTAGGCTTTAGTTTTAAGTATTTATTAGCAATGAACCGAATCCCACATTTCTCTCTTTTTCTTACCCTTCTCATTTGTTGTTTTTCAATAAAAGCAAGCGCTCAATCTAAAGAGGACAATTCTTTTGTGGTTGTTTTAGATGCCGGTCATGGGGGGCACGATTCGGGAAATAGAGGAAACGGCTATTATGAAAAACACATTGCTTTAAAGGTCACTAAGCAAATTGGGAAAATGCTTCAAAAAGAAGGGATAAAAGTCATATATACCCGTCAAGACGATCGTTTTATAGAATTGGATCAAAGGGCGAATATTGCCAATAAGGCAGACGCGAATCTTTTTGTATCCATTCATTGTGACGCTTTTTCTAACCCAAAGGCCTATGGTGCAGGCACCTTTGTTTTGGGACTCCATCGCACCGATGATAATTTTAGAATCGCGCAGAAAGAAAACTCAGTGATTTTCTTGGAAGAAGATTATGAAACCAAATATGAGGGTTTCGATCCAAACGATCCAGCATCTGTGATCAGCTTGGTTTTGATGCAAGAGGCCTATCTCGACCAAAGCATTATAGCTGCAAGCACCATCCAAAAAAGTTTTGTTAGCAACCTAAAGCGCAAAGACAGAACGGTAAAACAAGCGGGCTTTCTGGTATTGCGAAAGACCTATATGCCAAGTGTTTTAGTGGAATTGGGTTTTTTGACCAATTCCAGAGAAGGTGCATATTTAAATTCTAGCAAAGGCCAAAAAGAAATGTCTTCCGCCTTATTCAAAGCGATAATGAATTACAAACAAGCCTTATCGTCCTCCTTGAATAAAGAAGCATCAATTGCTTTTAATCCCTCGGAGTCGAAACCCGCTAAAAAAAGCAAAAAACAAAATAAACAAGCGCTTGTCTTTCGAATTCAGATTGCTGCGGGGGCTAAAAAAATAGCCTTAGAGCCTTTTAACTTTAAGGGCCTATCTTCAATACACAGACAAAAAGACGGAGGATTATACCGTTATTTTTATGGAGCTGCTGAAGACTTTGAAGCAGCAAAGAAGTTAAAAGAAGAAGCCAAAGCAAAAGGCTTTTCCTCGGCTTTTATTGTTGCGTTTAAAGACGGAAAAAAAGTAAAGCTTTCTGCTGCAATCCTAGGCATATAAATACCGTTAAACTCGAAAATATTCTTATTTTTGAGCAATAGATATCCTCGCTTTTGAAATATATACAAGAAATAAAAGTATCTCTTATTGTCTTTGGAGGCATTGCCCTTTTTTTAATTGGATTTAATTTCTTGAATGGCACTTCTTTACTCAATAAAGAAAACACCCTTTATGCCGTATACGATAACGTAGAGGGACTCAAAGTGGGAACTTCGGTTACTGTAAACGGTTTGATGGTAGGAAAAGTAAACGCCATTAATTTTTTGCCAAATTCAACAAAACTTTTGGTTACTTTCAGTTTGCGGAGTGACATTGCATTTTCAAAGAACAGCATTGCCGAATTGTATGAAGCGGGATTGATCGGTGGGAAATCAATAGCGATCCTTCCAGTTTTTGATCAAGAGCGTGCATTGCAAGAAGGAGATACCCTTCCTTCACAACAAAAACCCGGACTTACAGATGTTGTCAGTCAACAAATTGAGCCATTACAGAAAAAACTTGAAAGTGTGCTTTCTAAAGCAGATGTTCTTTTTGACGGGGTCAACCAGGTTTTAAACGATGAAGGAAAAGACAACTTATCGACTACACTAACAGAGCTGTCTGCAACCGTTAAGAAAATCAATACGCTTTCCACTACTTTAAATAGCCTTTTAGGGGACGAAAAAAATGGACTGTCCAACTCCCTTCAAAATCTTAATGCAATTACACAAAATCTAAATAAAGTTTCCGATTCTTTGGCCCAAGCCAATTTAAAAGGAACGATCTCAAAATTTGAAGAAACGGCTTCACAACTGAACCTTTTGCTCAATGACATCAACTCTGGTAAAGGAAGTCTTGGGCAATTGATACAAGATGAAGGGCTTTATCAAAATCTGGAAGCGAGCACCAAAGAAGTTGAACTTTTGCTTAGGGATTTAAAAGAGCATCCCAAGCGCTATGTTCATTTTTCGCTCTTTGGAAAAAAAGATAAACCCTACCAAACCCCTAACGAAGATTGATTATGATGGCGTTGCTTCCGAACATTATTTTTGTGCTCCTGTTTAGCGTCGCAATTTATGTTTTTAGACAAAATATCTTACGCATAAAATCCAACATACAGTTGGGACGTTCGGTAGACCGAACAGACAATAGCGCCGCACGTTGGTCCAATATGGCACGCATTGCCCTTGGACAGTCCAAGATGGTTAAACGTCCTTTGGCAGGTTTTCTTCACGTTATTGTATACATCGGATTTATTCTCATCAACATTGAATTGTTGGAAATTGTGGTGGACGGAGTTTTGGGTACTCACAGAATTTTCGCTCCCTTTTTAGGGGGTTTTTATGATGTTCTTATCGCCTCTTTTGAAATATTAGCGTTTTTGGTTTTAGTGGCTGTTGTGCTTTTTTGGACCCGAAGAAATGTTGTGCGCATTCAACGGTTTTGGAAAGATGAAATGAAAGGCTGGCCAAAAATGGATGCGGATATAATTCTTTATTTCGAGATTGTTTTGATGGGCTTATTTTTAACCATGAATGGAGCCGATTTAGCCATTCAGTTAAACCATCCAAACGCAGAGCATGACATGCAAGCCGGCAGCTTTCCAATCAGTCAATTTCTATTGCCCTTGTTTGACGGGTTGGCTCTAGACACTTTGATAGCCCTAGAGCGTTCCGCTTGGTGGTTGCACATTGTAGGCATTATGATATTTCTAAACTACCTTTATTACTCAAAGCACCTTCATATTCTTTTGGCTTTTCCGAACACTTATTTTGCGAACCTAAACGCAAAGGGAAGATTTGAAAACAATGCTGCGGTGACCAAGGAGGTTGAATTGATGTTGGATCCCGATGCAGATCCCTATGCTGCACCGGCAGAAGAGGAGGGGGAACCCGAAAAATTCGGTGCTTCGGATGTAACGGATTTAAATTGGGTTCAACTGTTGAATGCATACACCTGCACCGAATGTGGTCGTTGTACCAGTGAATGCCCCGCCAACCAGACGGGGAAAAAATTATCGCCACGAAAAGTAATGATGGATACCCGCGATCGTTTGACTGAAGTGGGAAATAACATCAAACAAAACAATGGAAACTTTGTTCCGGACGGGAAACAACTTTTAGACGATTACATCAGCCGAGAAGAGCTTTGGGCATGCACATCATGCAATGCTTGTGTAGAAGCTTGTCCCGTAGACATAGATCCACTCTCGATCATCATGAACATGCGCCAATATTTGGTAATGGAAGAATCAGCGGCACCCTCTGATTTAAACAACATGATGAGCAACATAGAAAACAATGGGGCCCCATGGCCGTTTAATCAACAAGACCGCGCTAATTGGGCGAAAGAATTATAAATTTAAATTAACCATCATGCACAAAGAAGAAGCAGAAAGCTATTTACACAAAAAAGTAGAAGACGGAGAAGAAGTAAGTCCAGTCCTTCCGGAGGGAATTAAAAACTACCTCATTGATATTGACGGTACGGTATGCGATGACATCCCTAATGAAGAGCCGGAGCGTATGGCTACAGCCAATCATTTTCCAGATGCCTTAGAAACGTTAAACGGATGGTACGATCAAGGGCATTTAATTTGCTTTTTTACTTCTCGAGTGGAGAGCCACAGAGAAGTAACTGAAATTTGGTTAAAAGAAAAAGGATTTAAATACCACAGCTTATTGATGGGCAAACCCCGTGGAGGAAACTACCATTGGATTGACAACCATTTGGTAAAAGCCACCCGTTACAATGGGAAATTCACCAATTTAATTGAAAAAGAAGTTACCATCGAGGTTTTTGACGATGGCAATGAATCCTAAGCTATGATACAAGTACCCACTTTGGCAGAATACAGTGCCGCCGGAAAATCCCCTGAAGTAGTTTTTTGGGTAGGATGTGCAGGAAGTTTTGATGACCGTGCTAAAAAAATCACAAAAGCTTTTGTGAAGCTTTTGGATGCTGCTGGAGTAGATTTTGCTGTGCTTGGGGCCGAAGAGAGTTGTTCAGGAGATCCCGCCAAACGTGCTGGAAATGAATTTCTTTTTCAAATGCAAGCCAAAACAAACATCGAGGTACTGAATGCGTATGACGTTAAGAAAATTGTAACCACTTGCCCACATTGCTTTAACACCCTGAAGAACGAATACCCTGACTTGGGTGGAAACTACGATGTAGTTCACCATACACAGCTTTTAAAAGACCTGATAGAAGAGGGCCGCATGACCGTAGCTTCTGGAACGTTCAAAGGAAAACGTGTAACCTATCATGATCCGTGTTATTTGGGTAGAGCAAACCAAGTCTATGAAGCGCCACGAGAATTGATTCGCAAGTTAGATGCGGAGTTGGTTGAAATGAAAAGCTGTCGTTCTCGGGGATTGTGTTGTGGGGCAGGAGGCGCACAAATGTTTAAAGAACCTGAAAAAGGAAACAAAGACATTAATATTGAACGTACTGAGCAAGCCTTGGAAACCCAACCAGAAGTAATTGCTGCAGGATGTCCGTTTTGCAACACCATGATGACAGATGGTGTTAAAAACAAAGAAAAAGAAGACAGCCTACCCGTAATGGACATTGCAGAAATGATTGCCACAGCCAAAGACCTATAAGCTTATGTTTGTCCCCTTTTCTGAATTGCCTGATTCTGCTCGTGTTTGGATATACCAAGCTTCTCGAGCATTTTCCAATGAAGAGCTGAGTCGTGTTCAAGAGGTCTTAAAAGATTTTTTGATCCAATGGACGGCCCATGGTGCACAGTTGCGCGCAGGCTACGAGATGCCCTACAATCGCTTTATTGTCATTGGCTTGGACGAGGCCCAGCAAAATGCTACAGGCTGCTCTATTGATGCTTCTGTCAACCTAATCCAAAAGCTAGAGCAGCAATTTGATATGGATTTGTTGGACAAGATGAATGTCACCTTTAAGCAGGAAAATGCATTGACGTATTTGCCCCTTAAAGAATTTAGAAAATTGGCAAAAACAAAAGCCATTTCATCTTCTACTGTGGTATTCAATAACCTAGTGGTCAACAAAGCAGAGTATTTGACTCATTGGGAAGTCCCAGCCGGAGAAAGTTGGCACGCGCGTTTTATAAAAAATTAATGGCATGAGATTTCTTTTGATTTCCTTCCTTTTATTGGGGTATACCTTGGTGGCTCAAATTTCAACAGATCCCTTGTTGGATGACGATCCTGTAGCTCAACAACAGTGGGTAGATGCTGTATACGATTCATTAAGTCTCGAGGAAAAAATCGGCCAACTCTTTATGGTCATGGTTTTTTCTGAAAAAGGAGAAGGGCATTTTCAGGAAATACAAGAACAAATCAAGGCGTATCATTTTGGGGGAATCATTTATTCTCTAGGGGGTCCGAAAGCGCAACTCGATTGGACACAACGGTTTCAAGAAAACACAAAAGTACCCTTGCTTATTGGGATGGATGCAGAATGGGGAGTAGCCATGCGTTTGGATTCTGTTCCTGCCTTCCCATGGAACATGACCCTTGGAGCAACCCAAGACCCCAAGCTAGTTCATGCCATAGGGAAACGTATTGGAGCGCAGGCCAATAGGCTAGGCGTGCATATAAATTTTGCTCCTTCTGTAGATCTCAACACCAATCCAAAAAATCCAATCATTGGGAACAGAGCTTTTGGCGAAGCACCCACGCATGTTGCTGAAATGGGAAAAGCATTTATGCATGGGATGCAAGAGGCCAATGTGCTTGCCTCGGCAAAACATTTTCCAGGCCACGGCGATACCTCCAAAGATTCGCATTACGATCTTCCGGTCATTGGGTTTGATAAACAACGATTGGATAAGGTAGAATTGTATCCTTTTAAGGAAATGATTCAAGCAGGCGTTGCTTCTGTGATGGTTGCACATTTAAATGTTCCCGCGCTTGATGAGGGGATACCCTCTTCGCTCTCTAAGCGTATCATTCAAAAGGAGTTGAAGGAAAAGCTGAATTTTAAGGGCTTGGTCATCACAGATGCACTCAATATGGGTGCGGCGACAGAGCTGAAAGGAATCGGAAGCGTAGACCTGGCCGCGTTTATGGCAGGAAATGACATCTTGTTGATTCCCAGCGACATAAAAAAAGCTGTTCGTAAATTGACACGTGCCTTCAAGCAAGGTCGTTTTACAGAAGAGCGTTTAGCCCATTCTGTAAAAAAAATCCTCAAGGCAAAATACAAAGCTAGAGCGCATTTAGAAATTGACGCATCTACCGAGCATCTAATGTCCGAATTGGTTACGCCTTTGGATCATTATTTGATTCAAACGGCACATGAAAAAGCCTTAACCCTCTTGAAGGGAACAGAGCAGTTGCCCTTGGCCAAAACGGAAGCCTATGGGTTTTTGTCTTTAGGGGATGCTGACGGAACCCCATTTCAAAAGACACTACAAAATGAGATAGATCTTAGGGTGTTGGATGCAAATCAATCCAATGCAGCAGTGGTAGAGGCTGCTTCTCCTTTTAAGAAAATCATTGTCGGGTTTCACCGCTCCAATGCAACACCCTGGAAAGCCAGTCGTTTTTCTGCCAAAGAAAAAGCCCTTTTATCGTCGCTGTCTAAAACGCATGAGGTTATTCTAGCCGTTTTTGTAAAGCCTTATGCGCTTTCTTCCTTAGCAGCTTTGTCAGACATTAAAACGGTTTTGGTGGGGTATCAAAATCATAAAACAGCCCAAGTGGGTGCTGCAAAGGCCTTGATGGGGAAGCTGGACATTCAAGGAAAATTACCGGTCAGCATTCATAAAGATTTTCCGGTGGGCACGGGTATTATGTTGCATCAGCTCCCTGCTGTACTGGAAAAAGCTTCTCCCATTGAAGTGGGAATGGATTACCAAAAGTTGCGTTTGTTGGATGAACTGGGCGCTGAAGTTGTTGATGCTATGATGGTACCAGGAATTCAGATGATTGCTGCGCGTTATGGAAAGGTTTTTTATCAGCAATCTTTTGGTTATCATACCTATAAAAAAAAACGCGCCGTAAAAGACACAGACATTTACGATCTAGCGTCGCTCACAAAAATACTGGCCACCTTGCCCTTGGGGATGCAAGCCCACGAAGAGGGACTTCTTCCTTTAGAAGAAAAACTCGGCAATTTAAGTAGTGTATTTAAGCCTACCAATAAAGCAGAGATCGTCTTACAAGACATGCTCTCTCATCATGCAGGTTTGGTGGCTTGGATTCCTTTTTACGAGTACACCCTTAAGATGAAAAGCGGAAAATTGCACCGCAAATATTACCGCACTCGCAAGACCAGAAACTTCAACATCCCTGTTGCGGACAAGGTATATGCACATCCCCGAACGGTGTCTGAGCAGCAAGAAGCATTATTGGACAGCCCTTTATTGGACAGCCTTCGGTATAAGTACTCTGATTTGGGATTTTTATTTTACCAAAACCTACTGGAAGAAAAATACGATACCCCCTTGGATGATCTTTTTAATGAAAGGATCAAAGCTCCTTTGGCGTTAAAAGACATCGCCTTCCATCCGACGACTTTTTTTGAAAAGGAGAGGATTGTTCCCTCTGAAAAGGACGATTATTTTAGAAATCAAATCGTACAAGGTTATGTGCACGATATGGCCGCAGCCATTAAGGGGGGCGTAAGCGGTCATGCCGGTTTATTTGGCTCTGCCAAGGCCGTGCTAAAGATCATGCAAATGTACCTGCAGAAAGGCCAATACGGTGCTGCCAGACTATTTTCTTCAGCGACTTTTGACCAATTCAATCAATGTTTGTTTTGTGGGCAAAACAACCGACGTGGCGTAGGTTTTGATAAACCACAAGCCGGCGGTGGTGGAATGACTTTTGAAGGCATTTCCCCAGAAAGTTTTGGTCATGGTGGGTTTACAGGAACCTATGCTTGGGCGGATCCGGAAACGCAAATAGTTTTTGTTTTTCTTTCGAACAGAACATTCCCTTCCTCAGAAAACCGTAAATTGATCACAGAAAACATTCGTACCCGCATGCAAGCCTTGCTGTACGATGCTATATTGTATTGAAAATGAAAATTGCGATCGTGTGTTACCCTACTTTTGGGGGTAGCGGTGTAGTGGCTACTGAGTTGGGCTTGGCTTTGTCAAAAAGGGGCCATGAAGTTCATTTTATTTCCTATAAACAGCCCGTACGCTTAGAAATACTGAACAGTAGCCTGCACTTCCATGAGGTAAACGTACCGGATTATCCTCTTTTTCATTACCAGCCTTATGAATTGGCACTCTCCAGTAAATTGGTAGACACCGTTAAAACGTATGGCATAGAGCTGATGCATGTTCACTACGCCATTCCACACGCCTATGCTGCCTATATGGCGAAGAAAATGCTTCAAGACCAAGGAATTTATATTCCGATTGTCACTACGCTTCACGGAACTGACATTACCTTAGTAGGTAAACACCCAAACTATAAAACTGCTGTTACCTTCAGCATCAATCATTCGGACTGTGTTACTTCTGTTTCTGAAAGCTTAAAACAAGACACTCTTGAGCAGTTTGAGGTCAAGAAAGAAATTCAGGTGATTCCGAATTTTATTGATTTTTCTAAGCATACCCACCACAGTGAAGAATGCGAACGCACCTTGATAGCTTCGGACAACGAACGCATTATTACTCACATCAGTAATTTTAGAAAGGTAAAGCGGGTAAAAGACGTCGTAAATGTCTTCAATCGTATTCAAACTCAAGTCAATGCTAAATTGATAATGGTAGGAGATGGGCCAGAAAAAATAGACATGGTCAATTATTGCCAACAATTGGGAATCGCAGATCGCGTTAAGTTTTTAGGAAACACCAATCAAGTGTACGAGGTGTTGTGTTATTCTGATCTATTCATTTTGCCGTCACAATCGGAAAGTTTTGGTCTAGCAGCACTCGAGGCCATGATGATGCGCGTTCCTGTAATTTCTACCAATACCGGAGGATTACCGGAGGTAAATGTAGAAGGGTATAGCGGTTATTTGTTTGAGGTAGGGGACATCGCAGGCATGGCCAAGACGTCCATTGAATTGTTGAAAGACGAAACCCGTTTAAACAAAATGAAAGACAATGCCCACCAGCAGGCTCTGAAATTTGACATCCATAAGGTGGTAGCGCAATACGAAGCCATCTACCAACAGACGCTTTCCCATTGATTTATTCTGGGTGGTAAATTCGTTTGGCAGCTTGGTACACTTCTGCTTTTTTTAAACTCATTTTTTTGGTCTTAAAATCCGCATAAAGCTCCATTTGGTCCCCATAATGTGGAGAATCTGGGCGATCTGAACTTCCATAGGAAATCACCGATTCAATTTCTGGTCCGTCTGGAGTAAACTTTACCAATTCAATGTAAGATTCTCCTGCTACGACTTTTACTTTTCCATCTTTGTGGGGGACGGATGACATAGCTGTAATCACATCTGGCAACCCAAAAATAGGAAGCTCTTTCTTGCCCCGCACCAATTTTTGATAATCGCCTAGACGTACATCCAAGGTTTCAAAGTGCTTTTCCATATACGCTTTTGCATTCCGCAGCGCCTTCACTAAGATAGAAGGTTGAATGATTTTTGGCTCGGGAAGTTGATAGTAAAAAGGGTACAGCTGGTGGTATAAAATTAAAAAGGTACCGGCCCCTAAAGAATTTGCTGTTCCTTTTCTGTCCCAGGCCTGCAGTCGTTCAATCAAAGCAGCAATGTCAGGGTAGTCTTCTGATTTTAATCGAAATAGATGGTTGATGTCCATCCAAGAAAACACCATGGGCGTAGGCAGCGTGTGGTCGTATTTGATGCGCTTAAAATCCTCATAAGAGAGCTTATCTTCGGCTTCTATCAGTTCTTTTAGACGGGTAGATCTGTTGTTGTCATAGCGTTCAAAGCCCATGTCCATTGAAAATAAATCGCCGTCAGGATTGTCGGCATCGGCAGAGGATAAAAACGGACTGTGATTCGCATTGTAGAAATATCCGGATGGGGGTTGTATCACCTGGGGAAGCTCTTCTATAGCATAGGTTTCTTTCCATGGGGTTTTGCGTGTGTTTCCGGGAACGACATTTGCCCAATCGTAACCCTCAGGACGCTTGGGGATTAAACCGTTTGAGATGTAAAAGATAGTGTCGTTTTTATCGGCATAGCCAATGTTGTAACCCGGTAAAGCTTTCATTTTTAGAATGTCATAAAACTCTGTAAACGAAGTTGCTTTATTCATTCTCCACCATTGTTCCAATGCGCGTACTTCCTCAACCGCTGGGGTACGAACCGCAAAGTATCCCGATTTATTTTTTAGGGTAGGCCCGTAAATGGAATTGTAGTACTTCTTTTTGATTTTTAGGGGCAATCCCAAAAGTTTAATGGTCATTTCTGCCTTGCGCTCTTCGAGTTTTAAGACGTCTCCATCAACGATGTAGTGCTTCTTTTTGTTGGGGTGCATTTGCAAGGCAAATACATCTGTTTTGTCGGGTTGGTTTACGGTGTGTGTCCAGCCCAAATGTTCGTTGACTCCAATGAGTATATTCGGGGTTCCTGCAAAGAGCGCTCCGATGATATTGGTGCCTTCTTCACTGCACAGATGCGCCTCGTACCAAGAAACAGGCCCGTCTAGGGGTTGATGTGTATTGATGGCCAAATACGTATTGCCATCCGTCGTTTTTGCACTGTTGAATGCAAAAGTATTGGATCCTTTCATGGGTTCTTCCTCCGGGTGATACTGAACGGCGTCATTTAAGATCTTGGTTACCCAATAATCTCCTTTGGAAGAAACAAAAAGCTGAAGCTGGGCATAGGCCAGCATTTTTTTCGGGGTGATGGGGAAGAGGCCCTTATACAATACCTCTTCAGGGTGGGTTTCTGCGTATCGGTTAAACCCTTGGGCATAGGCCTCCACTATTTTTTTGTATTCTGGGCTGATATCCGTTTCGTATTTTTTATTCACAATGTCTTCAGCACCGATGAATTGCGCAATAAAGTCCGGACCGATTCCCGCTTTCCCTAAGAGCTTGCTCAATTGAGCATTTCCAGCCAAATACGACTTTTGGAGGGTATTAAAATCATCTTCACAATGCGCCCAGGCCAATCCGTAGGCAACAGCTGCGTCTGTTTTTCCAAATATATGCGGAACGCCATAGGCGTCTCTGACAATTTCTACATCTGTGGGGGTTATTTGTCCATTGAGCGATAAAGCCGCTGTAAGACAGAGGATAAGGAAGTTCTTTTTCATAACTTTAGTAAACGAGAGAATAAAATAGGCGCATTGCAATATAGGCTCCTGTTACGGTCCAAATCCACCATCTGTTTTTCATGTACCATTCCATAGTATTAGTGTTTTAAAGTGTTAATGGCTTCAGCCATTGTAATGTCTTTTTCTGTGATGCCTCCTGCATCATGCGTGGTTAATCGAATGCGTATATGGGTATACGATGTATGT
>CBFIJA010000013.1:0-35684 GCA_965662875.1 Candidatus Arcticimaribacter sp. | reverse complement strand
GAATGCGCAAAATTTAAATGAGGAAAACAAGCAAAACTTAAAGCATTTTCCCAGTCCACCTCCTGCGCGAGAAATTAGTTTGGTGTACCCGAAAAATCAATTGAAACTCCATATCATAGGGGCACTTAATAAAAGTATTTCAGCCATCATTAGAGGGTTGATTAACTTTGAAAATGTAAAGATCATTGCCCCTTAAATAAGGTGAAACTTCATCCTATACATTTACATCTCATTACGGCACCAAAGACGTAGATTTTGAGCATCTTCTACTGTCAATCTCCTTAACGCTTTTCGGTATTCCTTTTTAAATAAATAAGGGTGAAAGCTGACTTTTTTCAATATAAGCTTGTGGTATTGGATCGGTTTCATTCATTATTTGATTTATCCTAAAGTATAGAATCTATGCTTTCAACACTGTTTTCAAAATGTTAAAATATGTACTATGTATTGCATATTACTATCTTTTATATATATATTTGCAAAGAACAGTACCCATGTAAATACGATAAGGCATGAACATTGAAAACACAAAAGCACAAATGCGGAAGGGAATTTTAGAGCTTTGTATTTTATCAACAATTGAAAAAAAATCAAAATACTCCTCTGAAATTCTAAGCGGACTAAAAGAATCCAAACTTCTTGTGGTAGAAGGAACGCTATACCCCCTTTTAACGCGTTTAAAAAATGCAGACTTATTGGAATACCGTTGGGAAGAATCTACATCTGGTCCACCGAGAAAATACTTTACCATCACAAAATCGGGTAAAGATTTCTTAAAAGAGCTTCATCATTCTTGGCACTCTTTATCCGGTGCCGTCAATACCCTAATTAAAAACGAGAACCCATGAACAAAACCGTAAACATTCACCTGGCACAAACGCTTTTTTCGCTTGACGAAAACGCCTATGCTATTTTAAAAGAGTATTTAGATCAATTGGAAAAACTCTTCAAAAAAACAGAGGGTGGGAAAGACATATTGGAAGATATTGAGGTTCGCATAGCTGAACTCCTTACAGCGCTTAAAAAAGATACGCTTTATGTCATTTCTGTAGAGGATATAAATAACGTCATCGAGACCTTAGGAACCCCAGAAGATTTGGCTCAGGACGAAGAAGAGGAAAAAGAATCCACAAATTATTCCGCTGTGAAAAAACTTTTTCGCGATCCCGAGGACCGATTTATAGGAGGCGTTGCTGGAGGGCTCAGCCATTACCTTGGACTGGATAGCGTTTGGATTCGATTGATTTTAATTTTACTGGTACTTTCTTCTGCTGGGGGAGTTGTTTTGGTCTACGTTCTGTTATGGGCTTTGGTCCCAGAAGCCAAAACCACAGCAGACAAGCTTAAGATGAAAGGACAACCCGTTAATGTGGCCAACATCAAGAAAAAAATTAAAGATGAACTCAACCAAGTTAGTGAAAAAGTCAAAGACGTAGACTATGAGTCTTTAGGGGATCAATTAAAAAAAAAGTCAAAAGGGCTTTCGGATATACTTCTTAAACTCATTATGGGAATTGGGAAAATAGCAGCCTTACTCCTTGGGGTTTTCTTGATTTTTATTTCTAGTATAACACTACTGGGGCTGTTTTTTAGCACCTTACTCACAAGCGTATTCAGCACCCTTTTACCGGAGGGCATTATACAGATGGGAACTTTATTGGAAATCCCTTATTACATCGTTGGCATAATTATTTTGATCATTGTAGGATTGCCCTTTGTGGGCATCTTTACACTGGGTCTGCGATTGCTGTCTTCCCGGGGCCCCATTATGGGTCGCCCAACGCGAATTGTCCTCTTTTCACTTTGGCTCATTACGTTTTTATTTTTAGCGGTTTTGGGCGTCTTGGAATCAAAATCATTTGCTTTAACTGCGCATCATACTCAATCTGAAGCCTGGGCATTTAAAAAAGGGGACACCCTAAAGATGTACAGAAATTCCAATGCTAACTTTACAGACACTACACTTCTGTTTGACACCTTTTTAATGGTAGAAGATGACAACGGAAATCCTATGCACTTGAACGAAGACGTTCGCCTTCAGATTGAAAGCCACCAAGAAGACTCCATCCGTTTAAAACAAAGAATGAGGGCCAGAGGTTGGAGCAAATCAAAAGCAATTGAGAATGCAAAATCAATGTCATACGGCTATGATTATTACAACAAGGAAATGATATTAGACGATTATTGGTTGGCGCCCGTAGGGAATAAAAATCGCCCTGACAACATACGCCTTACATTAACCTTGCCAGAGGGGAGTTACCTATACATGGAAGAAGATTTGAGTAAAATACTCTCTTCAAAAATTAAAAACGATCAAGATTATTACCGCAGAGAGCTTGGAAATCATCTTTGGAAAATGGAAAATGGCGAGCTGAAGTGTCAAGATTGTCCCGTTAACAAAAGAAAGTTTTATCTAGATGAAGAGGGACTTGAACTTAATCTCGACAACGAAGATGGCGGCATACGGGTAAATATTGACGAAAAAGGTTTAGAAATCAAAAGGGAAGACTAATATTATATTGTTATATTTGCCCGACTAAATTTTCGGGGTGTAGCGTAGCCCGGTCATCGCGCCTGCTTTGGGAGCAGGAGGTCGCAGGTTCGAATCCTGCCACCCCGACATTTTTCAGTCCTCTTTTCTCTTCGAGAAAGACTTTATAATATTTGTTTTCAATCTAAATTTTAACTGTATATTTGCCATCATTTTCGGGATGTGGCGCAGCCTGGTAGCGCACACGCATGGGGTGCGTGGGGTCGCAGGTTCAAATCCTGTCATCCCGACTAAACCATCCAAATTTGGGTGGTTTTTTTTTGATGTTATTTTTGTACTTTTAAATAAAATCTAAACCATGAAAAAAACCTTTTTTTCTACATTTTCTTTGCTTTCACTCATGCTCTCTAGCTGTAGTGCACAAGAACATGGCCCTAAAATTGAAACCCCAACAGAAAAAAATTACAGCCATGAAATTGTAGCGGACAGTATTGCTATTCCTTGGGGGCTTTCTTTCATCTCCTCCGATGATTTTTTAGTCACTGAAAAATCAGGAACACTATACCGCATCACTAAAGGGGAAAAAAGCGTGGTTGAAGGATTACCGCCGGTTTATGTTCGAGGACAAGGAGGACTATTGGACGTTGCGATTGCACCTGACTTCGCTACATCAAAAACCATATACTTTACCACAAGTTCCCCTCTAGGGGAAGAAAAAGGGGGGCATACAGCATTGTATGCTGCAGAAATTGAAGGCACTGTTTTGTCCAAGACTAGACTCCTATACAAAGGAGATTACAACACAAAAAAAGGACAACATTGGGGATCGCGAATCGCATTTGACAATGATGGTCATTTGTTTTTCTCAATCGGAGACCGAGGAAACAGAGAAGTAAACCCGCAAGACATAACTCGAGATGGAGGAAAAATTTATCGTTTAAATTTAGACGGCTCTATTCCCGAGGATAACCCGTTTGTAGATCAACAAAACAGTAGAAAAGCCATCTACAGCTATGGCCATAGAAACCCCCAAGGGATGATTACACATCCAGAGACTGGGAAAATTTGGGTTCACGAACACGGACCTCGAGGTGGAGACGAAATTAATGTAATTGACGCGGGAAAAAATTACGGTTGGCCTGTAATCACTTACGGAATAAACTACAGCGGAACTCCAATAACCGATCAAACAGAGCAAACAGGATTAGAGCAACCCCTGTACTATTGGTTGCCCTCTATTGCGCCTTCTGGAATGGCATTTTCTACCTCTGGAATTTATCCTGAATGGAAAGGAAATCTCTTTGTTGGCTCTCTTGCTTTTCAATATTTAGAACGATTGGTGATAAAAAACAACACCGTTGTAAAACGAGAAAAAGTTTTGGATAGCATTGGACGTGTTCGCAATATAGAAGAAGGCCCAGACGGTTATTTGTATGCGGGTGTAGAAGGCGTTGGTATTGTGAAAATTCTTCCTAAAAAGTAACCTATGCGCATCATAATTCTTGGCATTTCTTTATACTTCGGTAGCTTGAGTTTTAGCCTTTATCAAAACAAACCTAAAGCGCAAAGCATTGAAGATGGAAAAGAAATCTATACTGATTTTTGCATGCAATGTCATCTGCCAGATGGAAAAGGTGTGCCCGGCAGCTTTCCCCCACTAGCCAAATCTGATTTTCTATTGGGAAATATAGAAAAAAGTATACGGGGAGTGAAATACGGAATGAAAGGTGAAATCACTGTCAATGGAAAAACCTACAACAACCAAATGATCGCTCAGGGATTGGATGATGAAGAAGTAGCCGATGTAATGAACTACATCCTAAACAGTTGGGGGAATTCTTACGAAGCTACGATTACAGAAAATCAAGTGAAAAACAGCAGTCCCAACTAATGTTAAAAAAATACGTTAAACGCTTTCAAGAACACAACAAGAAATACAATTTATCGTATTGGGTTATTGGATGCTTTTTCATCATTTGGATGCTTTTTTTAGACACCAATTCTTGGCTCTCCCATAGAAAATACAATCAAGAAATAGAGCAACTCAATGCACAAAAAGAAGAGTTGATCAAAGCCATTAAAAAAGACGAAGCCTTTATCGACAAACTAAATCATCCGGATAGTTTGGAAAAATTTGGCAGAGAAGAATACGGCTTAAAAAAAGAAGGAGAAACCATATTTATCATTCAGGAGTGAAAAAATTATAAAGTATTCATAAATCCTGAAATACTGTTGGATAACGTTTTTAAATCCATCCAATAAGTTGTATTTTTAAAAACTTAAAAAACCATTTAATGGGGAAAATCATAGCCATAGCAAATCAAAAAGGTGGAGTGGGTAAAACCACAACTGCCGTTAATCTTGCTTCAGCTCTTGGAGTGCTTGAAAAAAAAGTTTTACTCATCGATGCTGATCCCCAGGCCAATGCAACTTCAGGGCTTGGAATAGAAGTATCTAACGATAAAAAAGGAACTTACGAATTACTGGAACATACAGCTATGGTCAATGAAACAGTGCTCGACACTCAGGTTCCCAATCTTTCTCTTATCCCCTCTCATATAGATCTTGTTGCCATAGAGATTGAGTTGGTCGATAAATCTGAACGAGAATTTATGCTAAAAAAAGCATTAAAAGAGGTGAGAGCGGACTACGATTTTATCATTATAGACTGTGCACCTTCTTTAGGATTAATCACCTTAAACGCACTTTCTGCAGCAGATTCGGTTATCATTCCCATACAATGTGAATATTTTGCTTTAGAGGGCTTAGGGAAGTTACTGAACACCATAAAAAGTGTTCAAAAACTACACAACCCTGATTTGGATATCGAAGGGCTTTTACTAACCATGTACGATTCGCGTTTACGCTTGTCCAATCAAGTAGTGGAAGAAGTTAAAAAACACTTTGGAAAAATGGTCTTTAAAAGCATCATTCAACGAAATATACGATTGAGTGAAGCACCCAGTTACGGCGAAAACATTATTCAATACGACGCTACAAGTAAAGGCGCACAAAACTATCTAAGCTTGGCTGAAGAAGTATTGAAGAAAAATAAAATGAATTAAACATGGCGAAATCCAAAAAGAAACCCGCCCTAGGAAGAGGACTTTCTGCACTTTTGCAAGATCCTGAAAACGAGATCAATTCTGCAAAAGATAAAAATGCAGATAAAGTGGTTGGGAATATTGTTGAATTGTCTTTGGATCAAATAGAAGTAAACCCTTTCCAACCGCGAACAGCGTTTCATGAAGACAGCCTTAAGGAACTCGCCAGTTCCATAAAAGAATTAGGAGTTATACAACCAATCACTGTTCGAAAAACAGGTTCAAATGCCTACCAATTGGTTTCTGGAGAAAGAAGGTTTAGAGCCTCAAAAATGATTGGTCTGTCCAATATTCCAGCCTATGTTCGTCTCGCAAACGATCAAGAATCATTGGAAATGGCTTTGGTGGAAAACATTCAACGTCAAGATTTGGATCCAATTGAAATTGGGCTCTCTTATCAACGCTTAATTGACGAAATACAATTGACACAAGAGCAACTCAGTGAACGAGTAGGAAAAAAACGATCCACCATTGCCAATTATATGCGATTATTAAAATTGGATCCGATCGTACAAACGGGAATTAGAGATGGCTTTTTGAGCATGGGACACGGAAGAGCTCTGATCAATGTAGACGAACGTGAACATCAACTAGACCTATATGAAAAAATCATAAAAGGAGATCTCAGCGTTCGTAAAACAGAAGCTTTGGTTAAAGCTGGAAAAACAGCAAAAACACCACAAGTAGCCGCTGAAAAACCTGAATTTATAAGTACAGGTAAAGATGAAATAGGTGCTTTCTTTGGAAAACAAATTAAAATCAGTTACTCAGCCGAAGGTAAAGGGAACATTCAAATCCCCTTTGACTCTGAAGAAGATTTTAACCGATTGGTAAATTTACTCAAGAGTGAAAGCTAAACTGCTCTTTACTTTCCTCCTACTTTTTATCTCCTACAATAGCTTTGGGCAAGATTTACCTTTGGATAGTTTAAGCCGAAAGGATCGAATCAAAATCGATCCCCTTACTCCCTCAAAAGCTGCATTCTACTCTACTGTATTGCCTGGATTGGGACAAATCTACACCCGTAAATATTGGAAAGTACCCATCATTTACGGGGGCTTAGGCATTGCGGGATATTACTATTTCTTCCAAACCAAAGAAATGAATAAATACAGAGGTATTTATAAACAGAGAATCCGTGGTGACTTTTCAGATGAATACATTACCAGAATTCCAACAAACGAACAAATCATAAAAGGGATGGAATTCCACAAAGAATACAGAGACCTTGCGGTATTATGGTTTGTAGGACTCTATGTTTTAAACATCATAGACGCCAATGTTGGGGCGCACTTATTACAGTTTAATGTAGACGATACGCTTAGCTTTAAACCTTATATACAACCAGATTTAATGGGAGAAAATCCAAATGTTGGTCTGGCACTTCAAATAAAATTTTAACCATGAAGATTGCACTTTTAGGATACGGTAGAATGGGAAAAGCCATTGAAAAAATAGCCCAAGAAAGAGGACATTCTATCGTCGCAAAAATAGACAAAACAGAAACGGAAGGAAATTTGAATTTAGCCGATGTAGCCATAAATTTTAGTGTTCCGTCTGCAGCAGTTGCAAATATTAAAAGTGCATTTGAGCATCAAATACCGGTTGTATGTGGAACAACAGGATGGCTAGAACAGCAAAAAGAGGTAGAAGCTTTGTGCTTGGAAAAAGGTACTGGGTTTTTATATGCTTCCAATTTCAGTGTGGGCGTTAACTTATTTTTCAAGCTGAATGCGCTTTTAGCCAAATTAATGCATCCCCACAAAGCGCATTTTTCTACCCGTTTAGAAGAAGTACATCATGTTCATAAACTGGATGCACCCAGTGGAACAGCATTGACATTAGCCGAAGGTGTTTTGGCTGAAAACCCACAACTTAAGGATTGGGTTTTGGATAAAAAAGAGAACAATAAACTGAGCATTTATTCGCATAGAGAGGGTGAAGTTCCAGGAACCCACAGCATACATTATACGTCTTCGGTGGATGAAATAACCATCACTCATGAAGCAAAATCTAGACAAGGCTTTGCATTAGGCGCTGTGATTGCAGCTGAATGGATTCAAAATAAAGAAGGAGTCTTCGGCATGAATGATGTTTTAAAACTGTAAATACCTTACATTATGACAACAATGGAATGGCTTTTATTTATTCTAATAATTCAATTGGTCCATTTTGGAGGGACTTGGAAATTGTATCAAAAAGCAGGATTCAAAGCCTGGCAAGCCGCCGTACCTGTTTACAATGCTGTGGTTTTAATGCAAATCATCAGACGCCCAAGATGGTGGGTTATTCTATTATTTATCCCCATCATCAACCTGATGATGTTTCCCGTCATTTGGGTAGAAACCTTGCGTAGTTTTGGGAGAAACAGCACCAAAGATACCGCTCTTGGACTCCTGAGCCTTGGTTTATACATTTATACCCTTAATTATGATGCTAATGCCACCCATATAAAAGACCGTAGTTTGACCCCAAGAACGGCCTTTGGTGAATGGGTCAATGCATTATTATTTGCTATAATCGCAGCAACATTAGTACATACCTATTTTATACAACCTTATATTATACCAACCTCATCTTTGGAAAAAAGCCTTTTGGTTGGGGATTTTCTTTTTGTAAGTAAGTTTCATTACGGTGCGCGAACACCCATGTCAGCTGTTGCGTTTCCGATGGTACACGACACCTTACCTTTTGTCAAAACAAGATCTTACCTAAAAAAACCACAACTGCCCTATTTTCGTTTACCTGGTTTTCAAAAGGTAGAACGAAATGAAATTGTAACCTTTAGTTGGCCTGCAGACACAGTTCGTCAATTCTTTGTCAAAGAAAAGGGAGTTCGTAAACCCATTGATAAAAAGTCTAACTATGTAAAAAGGTGTGTCGGAATCCCAGGAGATACCCTTTCGATTATAGACGGTTTTGTATACATCAACGGAAAACAAACCCAACTGCCAGAGCGTGCAAAAACCCAATACACTTATATTGGCTACAATACCAAAGGGATATCCTCTAAACGCTTACGGGAGGAATACGGACTTAAAGATTTTTCAAGAAATTATAAAATTAAAAACATTACACAGCCTGCATTCAATGCACTGATTCCCTATTTGACACAAGTCGTTTCAAACGACAGAGATAATTTTATAGTACAAACCGATGGGAAGGGGTTGCCTCAAGACATGCCGAGACAATTGGGTCTGCCCATACAAGAAACACTGGACAAAAGAAAGGTGTTCACTTTGACTTTAGAAGAAGCAGTTGCGCTGAAAAAAACCACCCTTTTTGACAGTCTCGTTCGTCAAATAAGAACCCAAAAAACGCCCAATACGCAGTATTTTCCTAACGCATTACCTTATGATTGGAATGAAGACCAGTTTGGACCTCTTTATATTCCGAAAAAGGGGACTACAGTTGCACTTGATATAAACAATCTTCCACTGTATAAAAAAATAATTCGAGAATACGAGAGCAATACCCTTGACCGAAAAGGAAATACAATTTTGATCAATGGTAAAGAAGCAACCACATACACCTTCAAACAAGATTATTTTTGGATGATGGGGGATAACCGGCATAAATCTGAAGACAGTCGTTTCTGGGGATTTGTTCCTGAGGATCATATTGTTGGGAAACCCGTTTTGGTATGGTTTAGTATAGAAGGCATAAATGATGGCATAAAAAACTGGCGAATTCGCTGGGATCGTGTTATGACTACAGTTAAAGGAGAAGGGAAACCCTTCGCCTTTGGACCCTATGTTTTTGGTGCTCTTTTGTTATGGCAAATACTCGTTATTGTTCGTCGCAGAAGAAAAGCAAAAGCCTAATGCAGTTTATCCCGGCATACTTCCCTCCCATTTCATATACGGCTAAGCTATTGAATGGAAATGTAATTTTCACCGTTGGTGGAAATTACCAAAAACAAACGTATAGAAACCGCTGTAGCATCCACGGTGCAAATGGAAAACTCAACCTCACAGTTCCCATTGATCACGACGGAGAAAGGAAGGATCAAAAAATAAAACTGAATACAAGTGTTAACTGGAAAGATCAACACTGGAAGTCGTTTTCTGCTGCCTACCGTTCCTCTCCTTTTTTTGAGTTTTATGAAGATGAGTTGAACGCATGTTTTTTTCAAGAGCAAAAATACTTGGCTAACTTCAACCTTCAGTTAATTGAATTGATAATGCAATGGCTTGATGTTCCCTTCACCTACTCTTTACAAAAAGAGTACAAGCCGCTGACTCCTGAGGAATCTTCGTACATCAATGCTAAAATTAATCCTGAAATCTTAATGCCGCAGTACAATCAGGTTTTTGAAACAAAAAATGGATTTTTACCCCATCTCAGCATTTTAGATTTAATATTCAATCTCGGTCCTGAAAGTAGAGATTATCTCACACAATATGCTGCCTTACTTCCATCCCAAACGTGAAATAATGGGATAGTGGTCGGATAATTTCACCTCGAGCGAACTAAATTCGTTTACAGCAAAAGATTCGTCTGCAAAAATAAAATCGATACGTAAAGGAAAAAATGAAAAATGAAAGGTTGTCCCTAAGCCTTCTCCAGCAGTTGTAAAGGCATCTTGTTTGTCCGAAGCCAATCGATCATACGTTTTCGAAAACTGTGAATTGTTTAAATCTGTACAAATAACGGAGGGCAATTCATTGAGTTTATTGATTTCTTCATAAACAACAAGCTGGTCCAATTGTTTTTTAAACACCTGATTAAACTTCAGTTGAATTGCTTCAGAATCTGGATTGGACAATATGCTGTCTTGAATATTGATGCGCAAAGATTCCAAATGAAGATTGTAAACTCTAAATTTTTTTCCTTGATAAGAAACATCTATAAAAGCACCTCCATTGCTAGACGCCTCAAAAGCGATATAGCCTTGATTTAAAATGGGAAACTTAGAAAAAAGAGCCAATTGAGATTTTCCTTCAGCACGGCTGGGTTGAATGTACTTATAAGGATAAGCCTCTAACCTAGGTGATTCTGTTTTTGAATATTCCTGAAAGCAGACGATATCTGGCTGCTCTTTCATAATCAACTCTTCTATTTTTGTGGGTACATCAACATTTTTCAGCCAGTTGTACTTGTTAAATAGCCTTACATTGTAACTCATGACTGAAAAACTAGAACTGCTTTTTCGCAAGCTGTTTTTTGGAAACTGATACAATAACCCCCATTGACTGTATCCCATTAAAAAACACAGCATGAAGAGCAAAAAGGGCCACTTCATTTTAAGCAACCAATAGAGAAAAAAAAATAAATTTATCAATACCACAATGGGTACAAAAAGATTTAAAACCGAAAAATCAAAGAATGAGGGAAATGTCCCCATCAGCATCAATTGAAAAAACAACAACATTCCGTTGATGAACAGCAATAGGTATTCAAAAAAATTCAGCTTCATTGTTTAGGGTTAATCTTTTCCTGCGTTGAATAAGGTATCCTTTTCTTCTTTAGAAAGACTCTCATACCCTGAACGACTGATCTTATCTAAAATTTTATCAATTTCTTCTTGTTTTGAAGGGGAGGCTTTGGCCGTTTTAGTTCTTTTTTGTTTGTGGACGGTTTTCATTTTAGGGCGTGATGTGGCGGAAAAAACATGCACCAATTTAGATACAGCGCGCTCATAGCCTTCCCCAATGTCTTTGCCTTTCAAAAGCTGAAAAGCATAAACATATCCTAGCAATGCCCCTCCTATGTGTGCCAGATGTCCCCCAGCATTTCCCGTAGGGATTTGCAGCACATCAACGACAACTAACGCAATTCCCAGGTACATTAATTTTAAATTAAAAAATACAATTCGCACCTCATTATGCGGGGTATAGGTACACATAAAAATCAAGACGGCCATTACCCCTGCAGAGGATCCAATCAAACCGGGGGTTTGTCCTTGAAATACAGGAAAAACCATATAGCTTAGAACAAAAACAATTCCCCCAAATAAAATGCCTAAGCTGTAAACCGTTAAAAGTCGTTTCTCGTTAAAAAGGTTTAAAAACATTCGAGATGCGAAATAAAACAACAGCATGTTCCACAAAATGTGACTAAAACTTCCATGAAAGAAACTGTACGTGAATAATGTCCACGGGCGAAAGAGAAAGCGTGTCCAATCGGGCGATAACTCAACCCATTCCATAAAGGAAGTAAAGGGTACATTAAATAGAAATAAAAGGGTACGTAAAAGGAAAGGGAGTACAAAAAAAATCACATTTAAGACAATGATTTTTTCTGCAAGATTGAACTGCGTAAATTTTAACTTTAATGACTCAAACCTACTCATTAGTCCCAGCGATTGTTTTTAAATTGTTGACTTTTCCAATAGCGCATTATCAAGAAACCTGAAAGGGCACCGCCCAAATGTGCAAAATGTGCTATGGGACCGACAGAATAAGAACTGAATCCAAAAAACACATCTCCTAAAATCAAAACGGGAACTAAATACTTAGCCTTTATGGGTACGGGAATAAAGAGTAGAAATAATTCTGCATTGGGAAATAACATAGCAAAGGCAACCAAAACACCATACAAAGCCCCAGACGCCCCTACCATTGACGCGTTAAAAGAACCAAACAAAGCATTTAAATCTTGCTGGGTAATCACCTCTAGCCAAGCCGTATTGTATTTTTCTTCGACCAAGGTTGATTGAATCTCTCTCATAGAAAAACCAGCCTCAGCTAATGTAGACGCCACATCGTTAAACTGAAAGTAATACATAAGCAGCTGAAGTCCAGCAGCACCTAAACCCGTTGAAATGTAAAAAAACAAAAACTTGTTGCGGCCCCACAATTGCTCAAGATTTGACCCAAACATAGCCAAGCCAAACATATTGAACAAAATGTGATTAAAGCTGCCATGCATAAACATATGCGTTAGCGGTTGCCAGAATTGAAAAAGAGGATTAGATACATAGTGCAATGCAAACAAATCATAGACGAAATCTCCAAAACGAAGACTCGCTAGAAAGAAAATCCCATTAATGATTAGAAGGTGTTTTACTGTATCCGTTATCCGCATCACAACATAAATTTTTGCTCCAATTCTTCTTTTGTCAAAGAAACGAAAATCTGTTGATTAAAAGGCGAGACCTGCGCATCTTTACATGCAAATAGGTCATCTAAAAGCTGTTGTTGCTCTTCAAGTTTTAAAGTTTTTCCCGTCTTAATTGAAATGCTTTTGGCCAATGACTTTGCTAAAACATCACTTTGACTAAAGCTGTCTTTGGGCGTGTCGCCGGCTAAATCAGAAAAAAGTTCTTCCAACAGCAGCTTAACATCCTTTTCTTGGCAAAAAGAAGGTATCGCAGTAATGTGTAATGCCGCTCTATTTTTTAATGTCAACTGAAACCCTATTGATATTAAAATATCTTCAAAGGCTTCATACAAACCAATTTGCAAGGCTTCCAAGGGGTATACAACAGGAAACAAAAGCTGTTGACTTACAGCATTTTGCTGCGTAAAATTGGCCAAAAACTTCTCGTATAAGATCCGCTGATGGGCTTTGGATTGATCGACAATCAAAAGAGCAGATCCTGTAGAACTGATCACAAAGCGATTCATAATTTGAAATATTTTCTGTGAACCGTGTGTAACTTCCTCTCCAAAATTCATTTCAGAAAGCAACGACGGGGCCGTTGTTTCCTCTTGTTTAATGTCTTGATACAAGCCCTCCCATGCTGGGGAAACTTTAGAAGAAAACTGTTGAACTGCTTTTTCTTGAAATGGGTTAAAGGTCCGGTCTACTTCTACCCTAGGGGTATTCGGAGTTGTTGCACTTTTGGTGTAAGGAGTGTCTAAATTGGGATCCCTATCAAAATCCAATGTTGGAGCGATTTGGAACATCCCAAGGCTGTGCTTTATTGCTGATTTTAAAATCGCGTACAGGCTTTGCTCCTCTTCAAACTTAACTTCTGTTTTGGTAGGATGAATATTAATATCGATGGTTTTGGGATCTACCGTCAAAAACAAAAAGTACCCCGGATAAGTTCCTGGACCTATCAACCCATCAAAGGCTTGCATAACTGCGTGGTGTAAAAATGGGCTTTTTATGAATCGGTTATTGACGAAGAAAAACTGCTGCCCTCGAGTGCGCTTTGCAGACTCGGGTTTAAGCACAAACCCCTGAACTTCTACCACGGGTGTTTTCTCCTTGACTGGGACTAATTTTTCATCTATTTTGTTTCCAAAGATGTGACCCAAGCGCTTTCGCAACTTTGCATTGGGTAAATCAAAAATCTCATTTCCCCCTTGAAAAAGAGTGAAAGCAATATCGGGGTGTGCCAGTGCTACACGATGAAATTCATCGATAATATGGCGCAATTCTACGGTATTAGACTTTAAAAAATTGCGTCTTGCAGGAACATTAAAAAATAAATTACTTACAGATAGCGCACTGCCTACTGGGCCAACTGTGGGCTCATGTGACACAATATCACTTCCTGATAAAACCAACTTTGTCGCCAACTCATCTTCGGCCCTTCGGGTTAATAGCTCTACTTTTGCCACCGCAGCTATAGAGGCCAAAGCTTCTCCTCGAAAACCTTTGGTATGTAAAGCAAAAAGATCTTTTGCGGTATTTATTTTTGAGGTTGCATGCCGCTCAAAAGCCATTCGAGCATCTGTCTCACTCATCCCAATCCCGTCATCCACGACTTGAATGAGTACCTTTCCAGCTTCTTTAATGATCAATTGAACTTTTGTCGCTTTAGCATCAATGGCATTTTCTAGCAGCTCTTTTACTACTGAGGCTGGACGTTGAACAACTTCCCCTGCGGCAATCTGGTTTGCGACATGATCCGGAAGCAGCGTTATAATATCTGACATGAACTAGGGATAAAATATAGTTAGGTCAAAATCGATGATGTACATAAAGATTAAGCACAACACAGCAATGATAATCGCTAACAAAGGAGAAAACGAGCGGTTGGAGCGGTTCCGACTAATGGCGCGCGCTTCTTGCCATTTTTTTCCAAAGTCGTTGTTGTTATAGGTTTCACGGTATTTCGTGAACTTAGAATCAAAATCATAAGGATTTTCTATTTGCTTCCCGTCATAATATCTCGGGGTATAGTTGTACCGCTTATTTTTAGATAACTTAAAAAGGGTTGTTTTGAACATAACGACCGGTTAGAACATAAAAATACTGTGAATTTGGGGAATTCACAATGCTTAGCCCGAAAAGAAATAAGGGTTTATACAACCGACATCTTAAGGGCGGCTACAGCTGCTTCAACCCCTTTATTTCCGTGCTTTCCGCCACTTCGATCCTCAGCCTGCGCTATGGTATTGTCCGTTAAAACACAAAAGATAACAGGGGCTTTCCCCTCTAGGTTTAATGCTGTAATGCCTTGGGTAACCCCTTGACAAACAAAATCAAAATGCTTGGTTTGCCCTTGAATCACACTGCCGATAACAATCACCGCATCTACACTTTTTCCCAAGGCTTTTTTTGCTCCATAGACCAATTCAAAACTCCCTGGAACATTGATTCTGTTAATGTCCGAAGACCTCACTCCACAATCCAATAGGGTGGCATAAGCCCCTTTGTATAAATTTTCTGTAATTGCTTCATTCCACTCTGCTACGACGACACTGATTTTCTTTCCTTCGCCAGAAGGTACCTCAGCTTTATCGTAAGCCGATAAATTGGAATGCGCTGTAGCCATTTAGTTTAGATTTTCTAAACGCGCTATTAGAATGTCTATCTGTGCAGCTTCATCTGCATCGGGGAAGTCCGTTTTGATTTGCTTAAAATAAGCCAGTGCATCTCCATTTTTATTGAGCTGTGCACTTAAAAGACCAGCTTTGTACAAATATTTTGGAGTAGTATAATCGTTGCTACTCGCCTTAAACGCACTTTCATAACGCGCAAGGGCTTTCTCGTTTTGATCTAGAGCAGCATAAGCATCTCCTGTTGCACCAAGGGCTAAAGCAGAAAGTAAAACATCATCGGAAGAAAAGTCTTCAAGATAATTAATTGCTTCTTGATATTGCTTTAAATTAAAGTGCGCCATACCAGTACTGTACACCGCTAAATCTCCAGCAGGAGTGCCACTATAGTTCTCAATGATGTCTTGGAAACCAAATTTCCCGTCTGCACCTTCTATTGCTTTTTGATAGAAAGCTTCCCCATCCGTTTCATTGATAGCAAGGTTAAAGTAGTATTGTGCTTGGTTTAATTCACTAACTGCTTCTTGTTGTTGTGGCGTATAAATGAAGGAATCATAGCCCAAATAGCCCAAAACACCGACAGAAATTACCCCAATAAAAATGAGAATATAATTTTGGTACTCCGCAACAAATGCCTCTGTTTTAGATGCACTTTGGTCTAAAGTCTCAAATACTTCTGCTGTAGTACTTTGTTCTTGTTGTTCCGATACTTCAGGTTTGCTGATGGATTTTTTTGCTCCTCGTTTTTTGTACGTTGCCATAATGTGTTATTTGCAGTGCCCAAAAATAACCTTTTTATTTTAATCAAAAAACAAGAATTTACTCTTTTACACAGCTCGGTTCTTCTTATCTTCGTTACGATGAATTTACGTCAGCTTTCCCTAACTCAATACAAAAATATCGATGCAAAAACTTTTGCATTTGATGCCCGCATTAATGGCTTTATCGGAAATAATGGTGTAGGAAAATCAAATGTTTTAGATGCCATTTATCACCTGTGTTTTGGCAAGGGATATTTTAACCCCACTGCGGTTCAAAACATTCAATTTAACACCGATTTCTTTTTAATTGAGGGGGAATTTGAATTGGATGATAAAAGAGAAAAAATTGTTTGTAGCCTAAAAAGAGGACAAAAAAAAACAATAAAACGCAACAATAAAGTGTATGAAAAAATCTCTGATCATATAGGATTACTTCCCTTGGTGATGATCTCCCCAGCGGACAGAGACTTAATCGTAGAAGGCAGCAGCACAAGAAGAAAGTTTATTGATGGAATAATAGGCCAAACAGACAAAAACTATTTACAGACATTATTACGGTACAACAAACTACTGGCTCAACGCAACGCGCTTTTAAAATATTTTGCTGCCAACAGAACCTTTGATGCAGAATCACTCGGTGTTTATGATGCGCAAATGGTTGCTCTAGGTGCGCCCCTACATACGAAGAGAAAAGAATTTCTTGAAGAATTCACCAAAATCTTTAAGCAACACTATTTAAACATCAGTCAACAAAACGAAGTTGTTGATATTGTATATGAAAGTCCTTTACACGATAATGAATTTGGCGAAATTCTGAAAGAACAATTGGATAAAGATAGAGTCGTGCAATACACCACTAGGGGACCCCACAAAGAAGACCTTATGTTCAGCCTAAGTGGTGAACCAATCAAGAAATTTGGAAGTCAGGGTCAGCAAAAATCATTTTTGATCGCCTTAAAATTAGCCCAATTTGATTTTATCAAACAGCAAGCCGGCGTACCTCCTATTTTATTATTGGATGATGTCTTTGACAAACTGGATCAAAATCGGGTAGAATTAATCATGCAAATGGTTGAAAAAAATCATTTTGGACAACTCTTTCTATCGGATACGCACAAAGCACGAATTTTAGATGCGCTTTCTACAACCTCACTTTCCTACCAACTTTTTGAACTTTAAAATTGTACCTTAGTCGCATGCGGTGTATTTCTCTTTTTTTGTTTTTCAGTATTATTATCGGTTGCCAAAACCCACAGAATATAAATTCAGCCCAGCTGGAAGGGTACTGGGAAATAGAAAAAGTAAGCAGTCATGGAGAAACATTTAATCCCAGAGGTGCAGCCCCAATGGTGGATTATTATTTCTTGACAAACAAGAAACAGGGATTTCGAAAAAAGCTGGCCCCCAGCTTTGGTTTTTACCAAACCTCTGAGCAGCAGTTTGCGTTTGATGTAGAGCAATCTAATTCAGGGGAATATTTTCTTCACTTTAAGAAAGCACTTATACCGTGGAAAGAAAAAATAATCGCTTTGGACTCTACCCAATTGGTTTTGGAACACCAAGAAAAGGTGTACCATTATATTCGACATGAGAAAATGGACTTAAATGAATAAACCCAAACGAACATACGAACCCCAAAAGCTCGGGAAAATCTTGGATGAACTCGTCAATCAAAAAAACCTAAAAGGAGGCATCACAAAGGTAAAAGTCCACAACGCCTGGGATAAAATTATAGGCAGTAGCATCCAAAATTACACCGACACTGTAAACTACAGAGGCAAAACACTGTTTGTCCAATTGAATTCAGCTGCGCTTCGTGAAGAACTAAGTTATGGAAAGGACAAGCTCCTTAAACACCTCAATGAGGAATTAGGAGATGCCCATGTTGAAAAGCTTGTTTTTCGTTAAAAAATTTCTCTTCCAGAAAAGTGAAAAGCACCTTCAATGGCTGCATTTTCATCACTGTCAGAACCGTGAACTGCATTCTCTCCCATAGAAGTTGCGTACAACTTACGAATGGTTCCCTCTGCAGCTTCTGCGGGATTGGTAGCCCCAATCAAAGCACGAAAATCATTTACTGCATTTTCTTTCTCTAGAATAGCAGCTACTATAGGACCACGGGTCATAAAGGTAACCAACTCCTCAAAAAAGGGACGCTCTTTGTGAACACTGTAGAAAGCTTGAGCATCATTGAGCGTCAATTGCGTCTTTTTTAAGGCAATGATTTTAAAGCCCGCTGCATTAATTTTTTCTAAAATAGCTCCTGTATGACCGTTTTCAACAGCATCAGGTTTTATCATCGTGAAAGTACGATTCGTTTTCATATTGCATTTTTTGTGGTGCAAATGTAGAAAATGTCTAACGTTTTTTTGTTTTTAGGCTTGACTAATTTAACGATCTACCCCGCTCTTCATTCTCGAATTAGAAAAAGATGGGTATCTTTGAGGGCTATGATTAAAGAATTCTGTACTCAACTTGAAGCGCATTTAATTCGTCCGAAAAAAATTGTCATTTTCCCACACCGTAACCCAGATGGTGACGCCTTGGGAAGCACATTGGCATGGAAACACTTTCTAGAATCTTTGGGCCATACATGTCATGTGGTCTCCCCCAATGAATATCCCAATTTTTTAAAATGGCTTCCAGGACAAGACGATATAATCTTATACGCTCAAGAAGAAGCGGAAGCGCAAAAGCGAATTCGCGAATGCGACCTTGTCTTCACATTGGATTTCAATACGCTCAGTCGCATCTATCCCATCGATGAATATTTAGCGGGAATAAACACCCCAATGATCATGATTGACCATCACGAATCTCCTGCTGACTATCCTGTTTTAACCTATTCAGATCCAAGTATAGGCTCTACCTGTGAGATGGTTTATGAGGTAATGAAAACCCTAGCTCCAGAAAAAATAAATGCCACAATTGGCACTTGCATTTACACGGGCATTATGACGGATACGGGTTCTTTTCGATTTCCTTCAACTACAGAGCGCACCCATCAAATTGCAGCTGAAATTATTGCACTGGGTGTAAAACATTCAGAAATTCATCAAAATATTTATGACAGCTATCGTACAGAACGATTGCAACTGTTAGGCAAAACATTGAATAATCTTGTACAAGTAGAGCCACTCAAAGCAGTTTACACCTCATTGAGTCAAGAAGAACTCAATGCTTGTAACTTTCAGAAAGGAGATACTGAAGGGTTTGTCAACTATGGACTAAGTATTGAAGGAATCCGTCTTGCGGTAATCTTAATTGAAAATCAACAAGAAAAACGCATTAAAATGTCATTTCGTTCCAAAGGAGATTTTGATGTAAATCAATTTGCCCGAAATCATTTTAATGGAGGTGGACACAAAAATGCTGCCGGTGGAATGTCACAAACCTCACTAGAGGAAACCATCGATAAACTTCACACCACCCTACTGACCTATAAAGAAGAGTTAACATGAAAAAAGCGGTCCTACTTTTTTTAATCTTATTGGCCTGTGAATCTCCTAGGGCTAGAAAACCTCTAAATGCGAAAAAAAGTAGCTTCATTCAAAGTTCCATTGATCGAAATAAAAAAATTAATGCACAACAAGAGCAGTTGATAAAACAAGTCATAGCCAAAGACAGTTCTAGGGTGTATCAAAACAATCCATCAGGTTTTTGGTATGCCTTCCTAAACAAAACAGAGAATCGAAGTCTCCCAGTTCGTGGTGATGAAGTAGGGTTCAGTTATAAAATTTCAACGCTTGATGGAGAAATACTTTACGATGAAATGGATTTAGGAGAGGTGAATTATTTGGTCGATAAAGAAGATCTTGTAGCTGCTTTACGGTTGGGGGTAAAAGTCCTCAGCAAAGGGGAAGCAGCAACTTTTCTTTTTCCATCTCATCTGTGCTATGGGTATCAAGGAGATGGGGACAAAGTGGGAATCAATCAACCCTTGCGTTTTACCTTACAACTCAATTCACATAAAAAACAAAACAAGAATTAAAAATTTACCCTATTTTTGAATCCATCCATTTGAAATATCTATACCATGAAAAATATCATTTTAACTTGCCTTATAAGCTTACTCATTATCAGTTGTGCATCGCAATACCCAGACTTAGAACCAGGATTATATGCAGACATCCAAACCAATAAAGGTTCTGTTGTTGTAGCGCTTGCCTATACTAAAACACCAAACACTGTAGCGAACTTTGTTTCCCTCAGCGAAGGAGAAAATACCCGAGTTAGTGAGGAATACAAAAACAAAAAATATTATGACGGAATCATTTTCCACCGTGTCATTAGTGATTTTATGATTCAGGGAGGAGACCCTCTTGGAACAGGTGCAGGCGGTCCTGGGTATAAATTTGATGACGAAATTACTGAATTGACCCACAGTGGACCTGGAATCCTATCCATGGCCAATGCTGGTCCAGGCACCAATGGGAGTCAATTTTTTATTACCCATAAAGCCACTCCGTGGTTGGATGGAAAACACACTGTATTTGGAAAAGTTGTAGAGGGGCAGAATATTGTCGACAGCATTGCACAAAATGACACCATACAGACCATCAAAATCATACGTAAAGGCAAGGAAGCTAAGAACTTTAATGCACCTGAAATTTTCGAGAATTATTTCAGCAACTTAGAAAAAGAAAAGGCCGAAGCCAACGAAAGAAAAGCATTGATTCTACTGGAAACACAGGACAGATTTGAAGCCCAAAAAGCAGAAGCCAAAACAACTGCTTCTGGACTTCAATACATCATTACTAAAAAAGGTGATGGCCCAGCAGTTACAACAACCAATAAAGCGGTCACCCACTACGCTGTTTATTTTGAAGATGGAAGAATTATTGAAACCAGTAAGCTTGAAACCGCAGAAGCACAAGACGTTGTAAACTTGCAGCGAAAAGCGGCCAATGCATACCAACCTCTGACTGCAGACTGTTCAGAAGAAGCGCAAATGATTGAGGGTTTTAAAGAAGGATTACGCCTTTTGAATGTAGGAGATGAAGCTACATTCTTCCTTCCCTACACCCTTGCCTATGGTGAAAATGGGAGACAAGGTATACCTCCAAGAAGCAATTTGGTTTTTGAAATTCAAATTGTCGAATTAGTAGAGTAAACATCAACCCACCATTCGGTGGGTTTTTTGATATGAAACTTCGCCATTATCGTTTACCCCTTCTGGTACTTTTATTTTTTGCGCAGTACTTTTTTGTTGGCTGGTGCGCAGGTCACCCCGAAGCTGTTGAACGCTATTACAGTAAAGGAATTTATGCGCAGAGTCTTGGAATACGCTTAGTTGTACTTCAAAAAATACCGTTTTCTATAGGAGACCTGCTTTACGCCCTTGTTTTTGTACAACTTATTTTATTCGGGTTTAGGGTTCGTAAAATGCCGAGAATACGGCTAAAAAAAACAATAGAATCTATTTTATTTGGCACAAACCTGCTGTTCTTTGTTTTTCACCTTTCTTGGGGAATGAATTACCATAGGATTCCATTGGCTGAACAATATGGATATACTCCAGGCTATACGTTGACTGAACTGGAAGAAAGTTTGTGTTTTTCTATAAATGAAGCCAATCGACTACAATACACCCTAGGGTTTAAAAGCGATCAAAGGGTAACCACAAAACTTTCTTTAGAAGAACTTAAATTTCTTTTGCATGCAACCCACGCGAGTTCTCCCCCACTGTTTGCTAAAAATTCTTTTTATAGCACTTTATTGAGTTATATGGGCTATGGTGGGTATTTAAATCCGTTTACCCTTGAAGCGCAATTGAACGACAAGCTTCCAAAAATAAATACTGTAGTAACTATGGCGCATGAAGTTAGCCACCAAAAGGGGTATGCTGCTGAAAACGAAGCCAATTTTGTAGGCTTTCTAGCCTGCCAAAAAAACGTAAATCCTTACATACAATATGCCAGTGCTCTTTTTGCGCTCCGCTACCTGTACAGCGATCTTCACAAGGCAGATTCTGCGCTAGCAAAACGGTTAATAAGCAATGCAAATAAGGGAATTTTATTGAACTTAAAAGAAGCGAATACTTTTTGGCAAAAATACAAAAACCCCTTGGCTCCTTATTTCCAAGAATCGTACAACCAATACCTCAAAGCGAATCGACAAAAAAAAGGGATTCAATCCTATAGTGAAGTAGTAGGGCTTATCATTCAGGACAACAAAAAGCACTTAAGGATTGAATAAATTTTTGTAGTTTGGAAGGATAAAAAAAAGAGAATGAAAAACTACATTACAATCCTCCTTGCCCTAGTGTTTTCTTGGGGGCATGGACAAGATTATTTTCCAACAAATTCTGGAGTTAAAACGCAGGAGCAGCATTATACTGCCTTAATTAATGCAACAGTTCACCCAACGCCAAATCAAAAAATCGTGAACGGTACTGTGCTTTTCAAAAATCAAAAAATAATTGCAGTAGGTGAAAAGTTAGCCTTACCAAGCAATACGGTTGTAATGGATGCGAAAGGAAAACACATCTATGCCTCCTTCATAGAATTACACAGTGATTTTGGAATCGCAAAAAAAAACAACACAACCCGAGCTAGAAGAAGAAGCACCCAATACGAAGCCACTCGAGAAGGATACTATTGGAATGATCACATACTAAGTGAATACAATAGCATTGCTGACTACAAATACGATAAAGGTGTCGCAAAAAAAATGCGCGCTTTTGGATTTGGTGCTGTAAACGCGCACAGAAAAGAAGGAATTCATAGAGGCACTTCTGTGTTGGTGAGTCTTAATGATCATGACAACGATGCTGTTCGTCTAATTGACACTCAAAATGCGCAACACTTTTCATTTAAAAAAAGCAGTTTATCCAGTCAATACTACCCAGGCTCTATCATGGGGTCTATGGCATTGCTTCGCCAAGTTTACCACGACGCAAGCTGGTATGAAAAAGGGGGAGCCAACAACAAAGATTTATCGTTAGAAGCCGTTATAAAAAATCAAACGCTTCCAGCAGTTTTTGAAACATCAAATAAACTAGAAGTTTTACGTGCTGGAAAAATTGGAAAAGAATTCAATCAGAATTACATCATCAGTGCCAGTGGGAAAGAATACGAACACATCGAAGCCATAAAAGCACTAAATGCCAATTTACTTGTTCCTGTGAATTTCCCGAAAGCCTATGATGTTTCGGATCCTGTAAGTACACAAAAAATCAGCCTGAATGATTTACGCTACTGGAATCAAGCTCCTAGTAATCCAAGCGTATTGGCAAAAGAGGGGATCTCTTTTGCATTCACCAGTGGAGGAGTTAAAACGGGATCGAGTTTTTTAAACAACATTAGAAAAGCAATATCGTATGGGCTTTCAGAAAACCAAGCACTCGCTGCGCTTACGACACAACCCGCAAAACTCATCGGAAAATCTGATGTGCTAGGAGCTTTAAAAAAAGGAGCTTATGCCAACTTTATCGTTACTGATGGCCCCTTATTCAACGAAGGAACCCAAATACTAGACAACTGGGTTCAAGGGAAAAAACACACCGTTAAAGATCTCCCAGAGTTCAATTTGGATGGGAAATACACGCTTGAAATTGGGTCAGAAACATTTGATATAGAGATTAAAAATTCTACCAAAAAAATAAGCGCTAAAATCAAACAGGATACAATAAGCTTTAAAAGCAATGCTCGTTACAAAAACGACTGGCTTACCCTAAAAATCTTAAAAGAGGAAGGTTTTGCAAATCTTAATGCCCGTGTTGCTTCCGACAAATCAATCGCGGGAGACGGAACAGATTTTGACGGGAATAAAATCACTTGGGAGGCTCGTTTGAAAGAAAAAGCGGAACCCAAGAAAAAGAAAAACAATTCGAAGGACAAACCTTCCTTGCTTCCAATTAGCTACCCAAATAATGGCTTTGGCTTTAATCAAATGCCTGATATTCAAAATTTAGTTTTCAAAAATGCAACTGTATGGACCAATGAAGCCCAGGGAATTCTGGCCGATACAGATGTATGGGTTCAAAACGGCCGCATAAAAGCGATAGGGAAAGACCTTTCCGTTGAGGGAGCAAGAACGATAGACGCCACTGGAAAACACCTGACCAGTGGGATCATCGATGAGCATTCTCATATTGGAGCCTCAAGCATTAACGAAGGAGGGCACAATTCTTCCGCAGAGGTAACCATTGAAGACGTTATTGATGCAGACGATATTGATTTATACCGTAACCTCTCGGGTGGAGTAACCACATTGCAGATCCTCCATGGATCTGCGAATCCAATCGGAGGAAGATCAGCCATCATAAAACCCCGATGGGGCAGAAGTGCTGATGAACTTCGCTATGAAGGAGCCGCGAAATTTATAAAATTTGCTTTAGGTGAAAACGTAAAACAATCCAACTGGCCCAGTTACCAACGTTTCCCTCAAACCCGAATGGGGGTTGAACAAGTATTTGTCGACTACTTCCAACGTGCAAAGGAATACAAAAGACTGTGGCGTAATTACAACGCATTACCTAAAAAACAAAAAGCAAAGGCAAAGGCACCTCGTTACGACTTGGAAATGGAAACCTTGGTAGAAATTTTAGACGGTGAACGGTTTATTTCTTGCCATTCCTATGTGCAAAGTGAGATCAATATGCTGATGAAAGTTGCTGAACGCTTTGGCGTAACCATCAATACATTTACCCACATCCTTGAGGGATATAAAGTAGCGGATAAAATGAAGGAACATGGCGTTGGCGGTTCTACATTTTCTGATTGGTGGGCCTACAAGTTTGAGGTAAATGACGCAATACCCTACAACGGTGCCATCATGCACAGTCAAGGGGTAACTGTAGCCTTTAATTCAGATGATGCTGAAATGTCCAGACGCTTAAATCAAGAAGCTGCAAAAGCCGTTAAATACGGTGGGGTTTCGGAAGAAGATGCATGGAAATTTGTAACCCTAAACCCGGCCAAATTATTGCATATAGAGGATGAAGTAGGGAGTGTAAAAGAAGGGAAATCAGCAGATTTAGTCTTGTGGTCAGACCACCCGATGTCCATTTATGCAATAGCAGAAAAAACCATGATTGATGGTATTTTCTATTATGAATACGATAGGGCTACTGCTCAAGTCGGAAAAATTGCACAAGAACGCAATCAGATCATCAAACAAATGATTGATGCCAAAAATGGCGGTGCCCCAACGCAAAAGCCAAAAGCAAAGAAAAGTATCGAATTCCACTGTGAAACATTGGATTAAAAAAAAATGAAAATGAAAAAAATAGCCTTATTATTCATCAGTCTAGCCGTCAGTCTAGGCTATAGCCAACAAACCCCTGCCCCAAAACAATCGCAAAGCATTCTATTGCTTGGTGCTACAGCACATGTGGGCAATGGAACCCTCATCGAAAATAGCGCCATTGGATTTTCCAATGGAAAAATTACAGAAGTAACTACAGCTGATCAGGTAAAAGAAAATTATGACCTGAAAGTTGAGGTGTATGGAAAAGACATCTATCCCGGGTTTATCGCAGCAAATAGCACCGTTGGAATGGTAGAAATTGATGCCATTCGTCCGACCAATGACTTAAATGAAATCGGAAATTTCCTTCCCCATATCCGTACTGCGATCGCCTATAATGCAGAATCTAAAGTGGTAGAATCTTTACGCCCAAATGGGATTTTAACTGCACAAATCACACCCAGAAGAGGACGCATTGCGGGAAGCTCAACCGTTGTTCAATTGGATGCTTGGAATTGGGAAGATGCTGCCCTAAAGACAGATGAGGGGCTACACCTCAACTGGCCAAGAACCTACACCTATGGTAGACGTTCAAAAGGACAGGATCCCATCATATTTGATGAAAAAAATTACAGCAAGCAAACTCAGGAGCTCAAAGCCTTTTTTACGGCTGCGAAAACCTACAGTAATTCAACAGCAAAAACAAAACACTTGCCCTACGAAGCCATGAAAGGTATATTTGCCGGCACACAAAAATTATACCTGCATGCAAAAGAAAAAAGACAAATAGTTGATGGAATTCACTTTTTAAAATCGCAAGGTATAAAAGATATTGTATTGGTGGGTGGAGATGAAGCCCCTTTGGTTTTAGACCTCTTAAAAAAGGAAAACATAGCCGTTATACTCTCCAGACCCCACCGTTTACCAGGTACAGAAGATGAAGATGTAAAACTTCCATTTAAGCTGGGAAAAATACTTTATGATGCAGGCATACTCGTTACCATAGACGTCAGTGGTAGAATGGAACGGATGAACACCCGTAATCTTCCCTTTTATGCAGGGACTTTTGCCGCCTATGGAGTGCCAAAAGAAAAGGCGGTAGAAATGATTACCCTAAACGCTGCAAAAATTTTAGGGATAGACGATCTTTTGGGCAGCCTAGAAGTTGGAAAAGACGCCACCCTGTTTATTTCTGAGGGGGACGCTTTGGACATGCGAACCAATCAATTGCTTCAGGCTTTCATACAAGGAAGAGCTCTGAATCTAGAGACGCACCAGACTACGCTTTGGAAGCGATATATGGAAAAATATTCAAGAAAATAATCGATGAAACGGCTTTCTAGTGGCAAGAATCCGCATTTAAAACATCTGAAAGGGCTTCAAGAAAAGTCCAGGTTGAGGGAACAGACAAAAAGTTTTTCTGTTGAAGGTGAAAAGGAAATACGTTTTGCAAAAGAGGGGGGCTTTGTCATAAAGGATTTGTTTTTTAGAGCAGATCGTTTAGAAGCCCATTCTTCTTGGATAGAAAAATACCAAAACAATATCCCCTGTTATGCTGTGGAAAGCCCAATCTTTGAATCCCTTTGTTATCGTTCGAATACCACGACAATGATTGCAGTTGTGGAACAAAAGCAAACGGCCTTAGCGGAGATTAAAATGAATGAAACTCCTTTTTTATTGGTTGCTGAATCCCCTGAAAAGCCCGGCAACATAGGGGCGCTTTTAAGAACAGTAGATGCCGTAGGTGCTGATGCTTTAATCATCGTTGATCCAAAAACAGATGTGTACAACCCCAATGTAATACGTTCCAGTGTAGGCTGCTTATTTTCAGTTTCTTGGGCGTGTTGTTCTAAGAAAGACTTTTTTGACTTTATAAAGACAAAAAAAATTCAACTTCTTTCTGCTGCTCTAACTTCAACGGCAAAATTGTATACCCAAAAAGATTACACCAAAGCTATAGCCATAGCGGTAGGTACAGAAGACAAGGGCCTTAGCGATGAATGGCTTGGCAATAGCGACAGTCAGGTAATCCTTCCTATGCTTGGAAAAAACGATTCATTGAACGTTTCTGTTGCGGCAGGGATTTTGATGTATGAAGCCCGAAGGCAAAGAAATTTAGGATGAAACTCTTTATACGTTAAATAATTGTGTAAATTCAGTTATGGTCGTTGACGAACAAATAGAAAACAAAGAGATTGCCAAGCAGTACAAAGAACTGCTTCGTATCAGCTATCTTCAGCTTACAGACGAAGATAAAAAGCTGATTCGCTTGGCCTTTGACACTGCCGTTGATGCCCATAAAAATCAAAGACGAAAGTCTGGAGAAGCTTATATTTTTCATCCTATAGCCGTGGCAAAAATTGTCGCTTCAGAGATTGGTTTAGATGCTACCTCCATAGCGGCTGCTCTTTTACATGACACAGTAGAGGATACAGAATACACCCTCAACGACATTGAACGACTCTTTGGGAATACCGTAGCCAAAATTGTTCATGGACTTACTAAAATTTCCAGTCTAAAAAAAGACGCGGACGTATCCTTACAGGCAGAGAATTTCAGAAAAATGCTCCTGACCTTAAACGATGACATTCGTGTTATCATCATCAAAATTGCGGATCGCTTGCACAACATGCAAACTATGGATGCTATGCCAGAGTACAAGCAGGTGAAGATTGCCTCTGAAACTTTATACATTTATGCCCCTTTGGCACACCGTATTGGAATGTATAAAATCAAAACAGAACTTGAGGATCTGAGTTTAAAGTACACCGAACCCAAGCGTTTTGATGACATCAAGGGCAAAATTGAAGAAAGTAAAAGTGAACAAGACCTATACATCAAGTCCTTTTCAAGCATTATAGAATCTACTCTAAACAAAGAAAAAATCAACTACTTTGTTCAGGGACGCAGCAAATCCATCTTTTCCATTCACAAAAAGATGCAAAAACAGGGCATACGCTACGACCAGGTTTTTGACAAATTTGCCATTCGAATTGTCTACCGATCTACCTTAAAAAATGAAAAGTTTTTGGCATGGAAAATCTACTCCATAGTCACAGATCACTTTACCCCCAACCCTACCCGATTAAGAGACTGGATTTCATCTTCAAAATCAAATGGATACGAATCTCTTCACATTACAGTAATGGGACCCGACAATAAATGGGTAGAAGTTCAGGTACGCTCAGAACGAATGCATGAAATTGCAGAAAAAGGGTACGCTGCACACTACCGATACAAACAAGGGGCTGAAAAAGAATCTGGAATTGACACATGGCTCAATAGGCTAAAAGAAGTTTTAGAAAACAAGGACAGTAATGCTATTGATTTTGTGGAGGACTTTAAGCTCAATCTTTATGCGGATGAGATTTTTGTATTTACACCCCAGGGAGACCTCAAGTCCCTCCCTAGTGGTTCTTCTACATTAGATTTCGCTTTTCACATTCATACTGAAGTCGGTTTAAAAACTAGGGGGGCCCGAGTAAACGGAAAACTTGTTCCCTTATCTAGAACGCTAAAAAGTGGGGATTTAGTAGAAATCATCACCTCAGAAACTGCAAAACCAACAGCAAACTGGTTGGATTATGTCATTACCTCGCGTTCACGAAGTAAAATTAAAGCTTCACTAAATGAGGAAAAGAAAAAATTAGCCGAGGAAGGAAAAGAAATCTTAAGGCGAAAACTCAAGCAATTGAGGATCAAGTTAAATGATAAATCCATAACCCAACTTGTACATTTCTTTAAAGTAAACTCTGCATTAGACCTTTTTTATCGCGTGGGACTTGGGACATTGGAAAACAAGCAACTTAAAGAGTTTGCCCAGGCCTACAACAACAGTTTCCTAAACTTCATTAAAAATAAAATTCGTTCGCGAAATGAACGTCAAGTTTTAGAAACGGATGAGTTTGTTTCTAAATACGATAAGCTGGTCTTTGGGAAAGAAAAAGAAGAACTGCCCTACGCTCTTTCCAAATGTTGTCACCCGATTGCTGGAGACAAAGTTTTTGGGTTTTTGACCATCAATGAAGGAGTAAAAGTACATAAAAACAATTGCCCAAACGCCATTTCATTACAATCGAATTATGCTTACCGCATTCTTCCGGCATGGTGGGTAGATTCTAGTGAACAAGAATTCAGTGCTGTATTGCGTCTTTCAGGCATAGATCAGATAGGGCTTGTAAATCAGGTAACGCGGGTAATTTCGAACAACATGCATGTTCACATCACAAAAATCAACTTTAGCACTACAGAAGAACTGTTCAACGGATTGATACATTTAAAAGTAAAAAACAAAAGTACCCTCAAAAAACTCACTCAAAACTTGTATAAAATTGCTGGGATCGATAAAGTGATACGCGAATAATAAAGAAAACAGTACCTTTGCATTATAACTTATGACCCATGGCTGAAACTCAAAACCCTCAGGAAATAGTCAAAAATGTGTTCATTAATTTTTTGGACCAACACAAACACCGAAAAACGCCTGAACGCTTTGCTATTCTTCATGAAATTTATGATCACGAAGAGCATTTTGACATTGAGTCGTTGTACATCATGATGAAAAATAAAAATTATCGTGTAAGTCGTGCTACCTTGTACAATACCATTGAACTCTTGTTGGAGTGTGGCTTGGTACGAAAACATCAGTTTGGGAGTCAAGCCCAGTATGAAAAATCATTTTTTGACAAACAACACGACCACATCATCCTTACAGATTCTGGCGAAGTAAAGGAATTTTGTGACCCTAGAATTCAAAGCATTAAAAAAACAATAGAAGAGATTTTTGATGTTGATATTCACAACCATTCTTTATACTTTTACGCCACAAAAAAACAATCTTAACAACCACACTATATGTCGGTAGACTTACTGCTCGGTCTTCAATGGGGAGACGAAGGAAAAGGAAAAATCGTTGATGTACTCACCAGAGATTATGATATAATAGCCCGATTTCAAGGAGGCCCAAATGCAGGACACACCTTAAAGTTTGATGGGGTATCCCATGTTTTGCATACCATTCCTTCAGGAATCTTTCATCCTACGGCCATCAACATTGTTGGAAATGGAGTGGTTATAGATCCTGTAATTTTTAAGCAAGAATTGGATAAACTGACACCTTTTGGAATCCAGTACCAAGAAAAATTATTGCTTTCCAAAAAAGCGCATTTGATTTTACCCACCCATAGATTGTTAGATGCTGCATCAGAAGCAGCAAAAGGGAAAGCAAAAATTGGCTCTACCCTTAAGGGGATAGGACCAACGTATATGGATAAAACCGGTAGAAATGGAATCCGTGTGGGTGACATTGTTTTAAACAACTGGAAAACAAAATATACTGCATTGCGCAACAAGCACTTGAAAATGCTTGAAGGGTATGAAAATAAAATAGAGTTTGATTTAGAAGAGCTTGAAAAGGTGTTTTTTGAAGCCATTGAAACGCTAAAAAATCTACCTTTAATTGACAGTGAACACTACCTGCATACAGCACAAAAAGAAGGGAAAAAAATCCTAGCTGAGGGCGCACAAGGTTCTTTACTGGACATTGACTTTGGAACCTATCCTTTTGTGACATCATCTACCACTACTGCAGCTGGAGCATGTACAGGTCTAGGAATTGCTCCCAATACCGTTGGCGATGTGTTTGGAATTTTCAAAGCGTATACTACCCGAGTAGGAAGTGGCCCTTTCCCCACCGAACTTTTTGATGAGGTAGGCGAAACCATGGGACGTGTAGGAAATGAATTTGGCGCAACTACAGGTCGAGCAAGACGCTGTGGATGGTTGGATTTAGTCGCTTTAAAGTATGCCATCCGCGTTAATGGAGTCACGCAATTGATGATGATGAAAGGCGATGTGCTTTCTGGATTTGACACCATAAAAGTTTGTACCTCTTACACCACCAAAGAAGGTGAGGTAGATTTCCTCCCCTTTTCTATAGAACCGGAAGAAGTAACCCCCAATTACATAGAACTTCCTGGATGGGAAGAAGACCTTACAAAATTGACTTCGGAAGATGAATTCCCAAAAACGTTTAATGACTACATTGCGTATTTAGAAAAAGAGCTGGAAACTCCCATAAAAATAGTTTCTGTTGGGCCGGACCGTAAGCAAACTATATTCAGATAATTTTAAACTGATGAATCCTGGCCAAATTATTTTAGGGGGACTGTCTCTACTGTTTTGCGCGGGGATTTATGCACAGGAGTCAAAAATCGTTGAAATCCGCCAAGCAGGATCATTCGCCAAAGATGAAGCAAAATTTCCAGGGGCCAACATTCTTTTAAAAAAGGGAGAAACCCGAGTGAAACTCTACCATGAAGGAGCACTTATAGAATCTGATCAATCCTTTTTTTACGGGGCTAGAAACTTTTTTAAAGCCAATGGGCAAGTGATCTTTACCCAAGGGGATACCCTAAAAATGACGAGTCGTCATATGGAGTATGATGGAGAAAAAGGATTGGCCAAAGCATGGGGTGATGTTTTTTTAGAACAACCCGACATGACCTTGGAAACAGATACTCTTTTCTTGGATCGCACACGAAATATCGCTTTTTATGAAACTCCAGGAACCATAATTGACAGCGCTTCTACTTTAAAAAGCAATCGTGGAAAATATTTCATGGAAGAGAAGAAGTACCAATTCATCTCCAACGTACGCATCAATAATCCTGAATACACAGTCAACTCGGCACAGCTAGATTATTTTACAGAAACCAACAAAGCGTTTTTATACGGCCCAACAAAAATCATTGGAGAAGACTACGACATTTATTGTGAACGCGGCTACTACAACATGAATGTTGAGCAAGGACATTTTAAAAAAAATGCTAAAATCTACTACAACGATAAAATCATTGAAGGCGATAGTTTATATTTTGAAAACCAACGTCAATATGCGGCTGCCACAAAAAACATCACCATCAATGACACCATTAATCAATCGATTATACGTGGACATTATGCGGAGATCTTTAAAGCCAAAGATTCTGCCATCATTACCCGGGATGCTGTCGCAGTAAACATCTTAGAAAATGATTCGCTTTACATTCATGCGGATACGCTTTTAGGAACAGGTCCTACAGAACACAGAATCTTAAGAGGCTATTACGGAGTACGTATTTTAAAAACAGACATCCGAGGAAAATCAGATTCCTTGTATCTGGATGAAATCAGTGGAAAAATTGAGTTGCACAAGCGCCCTTTTACAGAGAAAGAAGAACAGGTACTAACAGAGGATCAAAAAAACAAACGAAACCCTGTTCTGTGGTTCAACAACAGTCAAATGACTGGTGAATTGATCTACCTTTTGACCGATTTTAATACTCGAAAATTAGACTCCCTACAAATCTATGGAAATGCATTTATCATTGAAAAGGACAGTTTAAGCGATAATGGTTTCAACCAAATCAACGGAAAGGAATTGTATGGAGATTTTAAAGATGGTGTCTTGAATCAACTGGACGTCATTAAAAACACACGAGTTATCTATTATTTATACTCTGACGCAGGTGAACTGATTGGAATAAACAACACCATCTGTAGCGCCTTAAATGTAAAGTTTAAGGAAAATGAAATAGACAAAATATCTTTTTACATTAGCCCCGAAGGAAAGGTAAGTCCTGAGGATCAAATAGACCCAAACCTTCGCATATTAGAAGGATTTTTATGGCGTGAAGAAGAACGTCCACAATCCTACCAAGATTTGTTTAAAGACTAGAGAAAATGCTACAAGAAGATTTTTTGCATTATCAAGCTAAAACTACTCCTCATCCGTTGGGCATAGTCATCTCTTCCGCAAAAGGAAGCTACATAAAATCTATTGAGGGAAAGAAATATTTGGATTTTGTTGCTGGGGTTTCGGCATGCAGTGTTGGACATCGTCATCCCAAAGTGGTTAGGGCCATCAAAAGACAAGTAAACCGATACATGCATGTAATGGTCTATGGTGAATTTGCGCAAGCCCCGGCGGTAGAATTGTGTAAAGCATTGGTAAAAGAGCTACCCGAAAGCCTAGAAGTCACTTATCTAACAAATTCTGGAACCGAGGCCATTGAAGGGGCTCTAAAGTTAGCCAAACGGGCTACGGGAAGAACCGAACTAATTGCTGCAAACAATGCATATCACGGAAGCACCCACGGTGCGCTTAGCCTTTTGGGTGTAGAAGACCAAAAAAAAGCTTACCGACCGCTTTTACCCGGGGTGTCTTTTATACGGTTTAATGCAGAAGAAGACCTCCAAAAAATAACTACAAAAACAGCCGCAGTAGTTTTGGAAACCATACAAGGAGGTGGAGGATTTGTATTGCCAAAAGAGGATTATTTAAAAAAGGTAAGCAACCGTTGCAAAGCGGTGGGCGCTTTATTGATCTTGGATGAAATTCAACCAGGATTAAACCGCACTGGAGCATATTTTGCTTTTCAGCATTACGGAATTGTACCTGATATTTTGGTCACAGGAAAAGGTTTGGGTGGCGGACTTCCGATTGGTGCATTTTGCAGCTCAAAAAAGCTTATGGACCTTTTGGCAGACAATCCCAAGTTAGGACACATTACAACATTTGGTGGAAACCCCGTCATTGCAGCTGCCGCATTGGCTACATTAAACGTCATTCAAAAGATTCCTAAAAAAGAGATTGAAGAAAAAGAGCAGCTGTTTCGGGAGTTGCTGGTTCATCCCAGCATAAAACAAATCAATGGAAAAGGATTAATGCTGGCCCCAATATTCGAAAGTGCTGAAATTGCCAATCAAGTAGTCTTAAAATGCCTTGAAAAAGGGCTCATTCTCTTTTGGTTGCTTTGGGAAAAACGCGCCGTTCGAATTTCACCGCCTTTAACCATCAGTAAAAAAGAAATAAAAAAAGGATGCGCCATCTTACTTGCGGTATTGGAGGAAATACAAGATGTTAATTAAATTGTTGAAAACAATCTACCCCAGCTACACGCTTATACAATTTAGTCCCTAAATTTAAATAACCAACTCCAACGTATTTATGTACAGAGAATTTTCGAACGATTCAGAAGCACCCGTTTCACGATTCGAACAGATGTTAAAAACCAATCAAGTATACTTTTTTGACGCCTCTGAATTTGAGTACATCATTCAGTATTATATTGATTCTGGAGAAGTAAATTTGGCTAAAAAAGCACTTCAACTCGCAACCAAACAACACCCTTTTCACACAGAAATTTTATTGTTAAAATCGGAACTTTTGATTTTTGATGGAGAATTTCAGGCCGCGAGAAATGTTTTGGACACCGTAGAAGAAATAGAACCCAGCCATCAGGAGATTTACATTCAAAAAGCGACGATACATTCCAAAAAAAGAGAACATAAGGAATCCATTGCTCTCCTGCAAAAATCACTTGAATTGACAGACGATCCCATTGAGATATGGTGCCTTTTAGCCATGGAATATTTGGTGATGGAAGATTTTGAACAAGCTAAAGACTATTTTAAGCGTTGCATAGAAGAGGATCCGTTTGACTATCAAGTGCTTTATAATTTATTGTATTGCTATGAGTTTCTAAAACTACATGACGAAGCTTTAGAAACCCTAAACAAGGTGATTGAGAGCAATCCTTACAATGAAATTGCGTGGTTAGAAATTGGAAAACAATACCTTACCCTTGGAAAAGAAAAAGAAGCTTTAAGTGCTTTTGACTTTGCCATAATCAGTGAGGATCACTTTACGGGGGCCTACCTAGAAAAAGGAAAACTCTTAGAAAAACTAGGGCGTTATAACGAAGCCATCGAGAATTATGAAATTACCTTATCGCTAGAGGATCCGAGTGCTTTTGCTTACTTACGTATAGCAAAGTGCCACCAACAATTGGGAAATGAGATGCTGGTAATTCAACACCTCAACAAGACAATTCACGTAGATCCGTCCAATGAAAAAGGATGGCTAGCTTTCATCGACTATTACTGGGAAAAAGGCAAAATAGAAAAAGCCTTGTATTATGTTCAAAAAGCTCTGCAAATCAATGAACACAACCTTAATTATTGGAAACGCAGTGCCCGCATTCACAAAGCCTTAGAAAAATATTGTGAGGCGGAAATTGCTTATCAAAACACCATAGAATTGGGAAATTATGAATTGCCCATATGGCAGGAATGGCTGGACTCCCTTATTTTTTTAAACGAATGGGAAAAAGTATGCCGCATTGGTTTTCAAGCCAAAGAATTTTATCCTGAAGAATCGAGCATTGATTTTAAAATCGCTGGTGCCTATGGGCGTATGGGAAAAAGTACTGAAATGGAATATTTCATAGATGCCCTTCGCAAAACAAAAGATACCCTCCCCATGGATTGGATTTCGCACTTCCCAGAATTAAAAAGATTGCTCGTCTAGTCCCTTTTTTTTCCGTTTCTTTGTTGTCTATTGAAAAAGATGAAAACACCTAAAACCTCACGCATAGGAATATTTTTCCGTGGTGCTTTAATGGGCGCTGCAGAT
>CBFIJA010000012.1:0-38205 GCA_965662875.1 Candidatus Arcticimaribacter sp. | reverse complement strand
AATTGTGTCTGACACAACCTTAAGGGTAACAGTAGAAGAATATGAGCTCTTGCTAACAGAATATTATCCGAATGGAAGAATTGATAATAAGGGAGAAGATGAATTAGGTTTAATTAGTGAGTTTCACGATCAATTTAACCACATCACCGTGCGGTTTAAGTCAGGGGATACCCCTGAAATTTTTCTGAATGGACGAAAAATTGACAATGAATACATCGACCACTTAAACAACCGTATAGCAGTTGAAGGCAATCTAAGTGGAGAAATCCGTTTACTCGAAACAAACCGTTCGGCGATCAACATCAGTCTAGATCCTGATGGAAATGCTGAAAGCTTTGTAAGTGCTCAAATAGGAGGAGGTGTAGAAAGTTATATAGACGAAGTTAGGTTCTACAATATAGCTTTGGATGATAAAATCATTCGAAGAGATTATAAACGCTATCTCAAAGGCAACGAAGCGGGGATTCATACCTATTTAAGAATGGATGAGAAAGCAGGTTATTATGCCTACGATCTTGCACACAAAGGATTTACATTTTTTGGTAATGACGCTAAAATAAAATCAGTAAGTTTTAGCTCTACAGCTCAGCGCGCCACATGGACCACATTAAGCAATCAAAGGCCCACTCAAGATCAACTTGGTATTTTAGGGGTAACCGACGAAAATGGTAATTATGTAGTTGCTGCGGTTCCCTACAGTGGTACGGGAGAAACCTATATCATAACACCTTCTTTAGGAAAACATCAATTCTCACCCAACCAAGAAATCGCCTTCATTGGGGTAGGCGCAGAAGTACTCAACAATGTAGATTTCATTGATAAATCTTCTTTTACCTTTAGAGGTCGGGTACTCTATGACAGCCGTGGGGTCTTCCCAGAAGGTCCAGATTCAGACGATGTAACCGGAGATATCCGTGACGGTGAAGCCTACAATGCCTACATTGTGGGTGACGAAAAATATCCGAAAGGAGAATATTGGGCAGAGTACGGTACAGGGACGGAGAGTGCTACCATTGTACGCCTAAATCGATATGCACCCATACCCCTAAGTGGAGCGCTTATATATATAGACGACCAATTGGTTATAGGATCGGGGAATAATCCTGTGGAAACCGATAATGAGGGGAGATTTACCATTGAAGTTCCAATTGGTGAACACCACATAAAAGTTGAAAAATACGGCCACGATTTCGAACATGAAGGGCGCTTCCCGAAAATCGATTCTTTAACCATTGACGGAGTAACAGGAGTGATCAATACACTCTTTGATTTCTATGAAGACCAAGATGAAGAAGTGGTCTTTATAGACAACACAAAAGTAGCCTATATTGGACGTGTTGTTGGAGGAACAATTGAATCAAACAAGCCTTTAGGCTTTGGGTTTGACGGAACAAAATCTTACCAAGCCAGTTCAACAGCAGAATCTGTAATTTATACTTCCAAAAACAACATTGGTACAGCTTCACTAACCCTTGGGTACAGACAACCGGGCGTAAGTTCCATTACAGATGAGTACAAAACCATCTTTAGTACGCATTCGGAAACAGGAGAATTTAGAGTAGAGCTGCTGCCATTACAATACGAATTAAATCAAAGCGATCTTTATATTCCTTCTCAAACAGATTCAAACGTGGGTCGTTTTTTAGACAGCAATCAACAGATCAATTTATCTTCAATTACACAAGATAAATACAACCATTATATTGTTGAAAATGATACCATTGCAACAACACACCCGTATAATTATCAGTCTAAGTTTATTTATCGTTCTACCCCTGAGATTAGTCTTTTAGAGCAAACTTCTGACAACGAAATTGTGATTGAAAACCCGGATGGTGACGTTACCTACACGGTTTCCAATACGGCATTTAATCTATACTCTCAGGGAGGAAAATACAAGATTAAAGTGCAAAAACAAGAACGCTATTTCAATTACGAACTGGCTTCTGATGAACAATTGGACGTTGTTCCTGTAACGGATGGAGAATTGGTTATTACCAATAATTTAGCAAATACCGAATCAGGGTCTGAATACATTATAGAGGACGAAAACGACCCTAGTGTTTCCACTTATTACTTTATTGCTGGATCACCAAATACAGACGTGACAACAAATTTTAGAGCCAGTCTATCCATGTTGTATCGATTAAATGATGTCGACTTTAACATTTCAGGATATCAAGGAGAAGGAGTTATTTTAGGATCTAAATCTAGCGGAGGTCAAACCTTTGAAACGGCAGGTCCAGAAGTGCCAGACATCATCTTACGCGATCCCCCAGGGTCAGAAAGTTTTGCTTCGATTTCCTCGGGGTCTTCTTTTTCTGTAACAAAAAAGAATTCTGGAGGCGTTGGAACATCCATTAATGCAGGAATAAAAGTCAAAGCAGGACTTAAACTGGGTGTTGGTGGTGGAATACTAGGTCCTATCGTTGAACAAGAGTCTTATGTAGAACTTGGCACCGGAATCGGTGTAGAATTCTCTTCCAACTTCGGTAGCGAATTGACGACCAATTATACTTTTAGTCAATCCATCTCTACCAGCGATGATCCAGATTGGGTAGGAGCAGATGCGGATTTATACATCGGTACATCTTATAATCAATTCTATGGGGTTATGGATGACATCGGTGTCACCGAAAATATTGTTACAGACACAAATAGTTCTACACAATCTATAAGTCTTGAAACAACCTCTGGAACCCTGTATGTATCCAAAAGCAAAGCCCTGTTCTTTTCTCCTGGAGAAGAAAAAACGGTCTTTATTTATTCACAATGGCAGATCATAAATGATATTATTCCCTACTACAATGAGATCTATGAAAATTACGAATGCATTGTAGACGGTTCTGATCCCTGTCCACTTCAAATCGAGGGGGATTTAAAACCTAAATTGTGGTATGAGTCTCAAATGAATTTATGGAGGCGAATCATTCAGTCCAATGAAGAAACAAAATATCTGGCCAATAGCAATAGACCTGAATTACGTCAAAGAATTCAATCGGACATCATTGATAACTTCAGTGCAGACTCCGCAAGTGTATCGTCAACAGATTCAAGTTTATTAAACCCAGGAGGGGCTACGTTAAATGAATTATTCAATCAAAATTTTTATGAAAATATCTCTTTTGATTCTGGGGTTGGAGAATTTACAAAAACCATCAGCAGTGGTAAGACCAATGTAGAAGAATATTCATTCACTTTTGCACTAGAACAAACCAACGAGTTGGAAGTAGTTCTAGATTACTCAGGAAATGGTGGTACAATAAATTTTGAAAATAAAAATACGGCCTCTTATGAACACAGCGGGAATGAAACTGTTGAAAATACCCTTGAGGTAGGCTATACATTTAAAGATAATGATGATTACAACAAACTCAGTGTAGACGTCGTCAATGCTTTCGATGGAAACGGACCTGTGTTTGTAACCAAAGGAGGCGAAACTTCTTGTCCGGTAGAAGAAGCTGCGTATTCCTATTTCTTTAATCCAGATGTACAGCCCGTAGGTGAGAGTAATACTGCAACATTAGTACTATTAAGTGAAGAAGATCGCATTGAAATTTCGAAGGGTACAATCCCGCTAGAAGTACCTTTTATTTCTGTTGAAGATGCAAGTCTTGCAGGTATACCTTCTGCGCGACCTGCAGAATTTAAAATTCTATTGCGAAACGATTCAGTATTAGAACCGGAAGAATCAGAATTTATGCTTTATGTGGATCAAACGACAAATCCAGATAATGCTATAATCAATTTGGATGATTCTGGCACTCCTTTTTATCTGAGTGGAGGCGAGACGGTAGAGTATACGATTACCCTAGAAAAAGGATCAAATGATGTATACGATTATGAGGACATCCGTATTGTCTTTGAATCCATGTGTGATGGTGATTTGTCAGAAGAAGTTTTCATCTCAGCAAATTTTATCGAGTCCTGTACAAGTGTGGAAATTTTAACTCCGCTTGAAAATTGGGTGATAAATCGTTCCAACGGATACGACACTACTGGAGAAAGTGTACCTATGGAAATTGAATTGCAGTCTTTTGACTACGAATCGGATAGTTTTGAACGCATTGATTTGGAATACCGATTGGAAAGTTCTCCGACCTGGACCAATTTAAAGACCTATGTCGCCAGTCAGACTATACTAGAAAACTTGGTTGCCAATGGGGAAAGTAATGTCACCACCATAACAGGGACCGAATTCACCTTCAGTTGGGACATTGCAGGCGAAGGACTTGCAGACGGCAATTATGAAATTAGGGCTAGGGCTAGCTGTTTAAACGGAACCGAGTATACCTCTGAGGTTGCTGCTGGAAAAGTAGACCTTACTGCACCTGTACTTTTTGGAACCCCTGCTCCAACTGATGGAGTGCTTTCCTTGGGCGATGACATCATTGCGCGTTTTAGCGAAAATGTAAAAGCCAATGGAACACTAACCCGTTATGAATTCAAGGTGCAGAAGAATCAACTTCCTGTAAGACACGAAGTAGCATTAGCCTTTAGTGGTGATGACAATGTGGGGGAAATTGAAAGCCCTTTCATTCAATCCGGAGACTTTAGTGTAGAGTTTTGGTTAAAGAATGATACCGCTTCCGGCTCTGGAAAACTGATTACTCAAGAAAACGGAGTTACGGTTCGGGTGACCAACAACCAGTTGACCTTTATCCTAGGTTCTGAAAGCGTTTCTGCTCCTATAGCAACAGATGGAAGCTACAACCACTATGCGCTGGCGTATGAAGCCGATACGGGAACCATGCGTATCATTGAAAACGATACCATCATCCTGCAACAGGTGGTTACGCAAAACCTTAACTTCAACTCCAACAATTCTATTTTTGTCGGAGGAGAAAACTTTAGAGGGAAACTTCATGACCTGCGCTTGTGGAGAAAAGCACTTTCACGTGAAGATGCAGTCGCCTACATGAATGAATTGCTCTCCGGAGACGAGCGTGACTTGTTGGGCTACTGGCCAATGAACGAAGGAAATGGAAGTATTGCACAAGATTTGGCGCGCTCTAAAAATATGGGGCTCTCCAATATAGACTGGAATATATTCCCAGAAACCGATGCCTATGCCTTTGACGGAAGCAATCACTTAAGACTAGAACAGGCGGGCAATGCCATTATCACAAGAGATATGGATGCTACACTGTCGTTCTGGTTTAAAACGGCCCAAGCTGGGGAATATACCCTAGTTTCTAACGGACGTGGAGATTTATCCGACACGCAATCCTCATCGGGATACCGAAACAAATGGTCAGTAGACATGAACGGTCAAGGGCATTTATCCTTAAAAGCTGAAAATGAAAACTATGATTTTGCTGTTGATTCTTTAGCAGATAATTTATGGCACCAAGTGGCCATAGTGGTTCGCAGAAATGGGAGCTTACTGCTTTATGTAGACGGTCAACGAACCGCATCCTACGACAATGATGCTCTTGGTGGATTTGCCAGCAGCACTGTTTTTGTGGGTGCAAGAGGACAATTGCAAGTGGGTGGAAACCCATTGATCGATCGTCATTTTGTCGGAGAATTTGATGAGCTTCGTTTGTGGAACATGGCCAAAACAGCCGAGCAAATAGAAGAAGATCGTTTTTATGAAGCGGATTATGAAGCCATTGGTATGTTGCTTTATGCACCGTTCAATGCCCCTGAGCAAACCACAGGCGATGGACCGCGATATTGGTATCCGTACAACAGTTTTGAAATGCGAAGCGATGTTGCCAACTTGGCTTCAAGTGCTTTGGCCTATACCACTGTGGTCCCACCGTTGAAACCCAAACGTCCTACAGAGCGTTTGATTGTTGATGCGGTAATCAATCAAGACGAAGTATTGATGACGCCTGTAATTTCAGACTGGGCAAGCGTAGAAAATAAAGTCGCCTACATCACTGTCGCTAATTTATACGATGAATCGGATAACCGACAAGAATCTCCAGTTTCTTGGACAGCCTTTATCAATAAGAATCCATTAAAATGGTTTGTTGAAGGAGAAGGGACAGACATTGAATTGGTCAAAGAAGAAGCGGCAGCATTGGAATTTGACATCACGATTCGAAACCGAAGCGGTGTGGGACAACCCTACGAAATCATAACGCCAGCGTGGATTTCTATCGATGAACCTACAGGAAGTGTACCGCCAAGCGGCACCATAAAAGTTCGGGCTTCTGTAGATGCTAATATTTCAAGCGGCTTATATGAAGATCAAATTTTGTTGACTTCGGATTACAATTTCAATGAAAGAATTTCCATCAGCTTACGCATCACAGCGCAAGAGCCGGACTGGGGATTAAATCCTGCTGATTTTGAACAATCCATGACCCTAATCGGGAAAGTAAGAATTGACAATACCCTGAGCAATGATCCGTACGATCGATTGGTTGCCTACCGCGACGATCAAGTAAGAGGGGTTGTTGGGTTAACCTATGACGAAGATTACGACGATTACTATGCGCTTCTAACGGTGTACAGTAACCCAGACGATGAATCTGATGTAAGCTTTAAAATATGGGATGCTTCTGCGGGAAGGTTGAAAAACGCTTCGGTCAATACTGCGGTGAGTTTGCCCTTTGTAGAAAACGCCATTCAAGGAAATTATCAAACCCCATTAATTTTTGACAATACCGGCTTGGAAACACAAGAAATACGATTGAATACCGGTTGGACTTGGGTTTCCTTTAACGTTGAAACGTCTAATTTTAGTGATCTGAACACCCTGTTCCAAAACTTGGAACCTGCAACTTCTGACCTTATTCAAACGGCAGGACCTGCACGATTTGATCAATACGAAGAGGACTTGGCAGATCCACAAAACAGCGGTTGGTTTGGAACCATTTCAACCAATAGTGGAATCAACTCAGCTCAGATGTATAAGCTCCGCTTTAGTCAAGGGCAAAAACTGTTGGTTTCTGGAACAAAGGTAGATTTGGATCAGTGGACCTATAACATTCAGCAAAATTGGAACTGGTTGCCTTATGTTGTAGGACGAAACGTACCGATCAATGAAGCCCTAGCGAATTTCAATGCGCAGCAAGGAGATTTAATCAAATCCCAAACGCAGTTTGCAATTTATGACGGTAGCAATGGCTGGAAAGGATCTTTGACCTATCTCTACTCTGGACAAGGATACATGATAAAAGCAGCAAATGCGCATAGCTTTAGTTATCCTAGTTTCTTGAACTTGACAGACAAAGACAGTGTTGAAGAAGTTGAGCTGCCAAACATACGTCCTGAATTTGCTGCCTACCCTGCAACAATGAACATCATTGGGAAAATTGGAGAGCACTATGACGGGATAGAAATCTACAACCAAGCCAACGAATTGGTGGCGAAAACGGAAGCAAAGGCTTCTCAAGAAAAAGGATTTAATACTGTGTTTGCAACCGTTTACGGGAATGATTATGAAGATTTAAAAATCTATTTTATTAAAAATGGTGAACGCAAATTGTCTAAGACTGAACTCTTGTTTATCCCAGATGCCATCTACGGTAGTTTAAATACTCCGCTATTGATTGAAGATGACCTGATGATAAAAGCCAGTTTTGATGCTTTCCCGAATCCGTTCATCAATAAGATAACCGTTGGGTTCAAAGCCAGTACAACAGGAACTGCAAATGTGTATGTATATGACTTAAACAATAGAGAAATTGCTTGTGTTCCTAAAGAAGTAAGCTTAGGAGAAAACACACTTGAAATTCAATTGAACAATCTTGTGCCTGGAACGTACATACTTCAATTGCATATGAACGGTTCAGTGTATTCTAAACTTCTTTTAAAAGAATAGACAAGTGAAAAATATCTATCGCTTTCTTGTACTCGTCGCAGTGATTTTTTCTACCCTCACGCTTAATGCTCAGGCGCCTGGATGGACTGTAGATGAATCGCGCTACGAATACAGCATGACTTTTATTGCCAAAATAAACATTAATGGAGAGGTATTACGGTCTTCATCAGATATCGTTGGGGCGTTTGTAAACGGGGTATGTCGAGGTGTGGCCAACCCTACTTATATCGCAGCTTCGGATGCCTATTATGTTTATTTAACTATTTTCTCGAACAGCCCTGGCGAAACCGTTGAGTTTCGAATTTACAGAGCCGATACAGACGAAATAATTGACATCGATACTACTTTGGATTTTGAATCCAATCAACACATTGGGTCGCGTTTTCAATCCTATGTTCTATCGGAACCGCCTTTGCGAAGTGAAGCAGATTTGGTCTCATTTGGGTTTTCTGGAATTGTAGCCGATTCATTAAATATCAATGGCAATGCGCTTGATTTTTATGTACCCAGTAGTGTTGACATTACAAATTTAACCCCTGTTTTTGTAAACAGCGATGGGGCAAGGGCTTTTGTAAACCAGATAGAGCAAACTTCTGGGGTAGGTACTCGTGATTTTAGTAGTCCGGTAAATTACCAAATCATGTCCGAAAATGAGGCCAATTTAAATGAATACCGCATCAGTGTTTACAATTCCGTCGCTCCAGATCCCGGCGCTGGAGGTGAAGGCGGTGATGGAGGTGATGGAGGTACAGATCCAAACCAGTTGGTTTTTACACTTTCTGAGTCAGACAATTCCTCTGTCGTAAGTGAAAATGGAGCTACCGATAATTTTATTATTGTTCTGTTTCAAGAACCGGAAAATCAAGTCGTATTCACGATTACGTCTAGTGATCCTGATGAAGTTCAGGTGCTAAATTCAGAAGTGATTTTTACCCCAGATAACTGGAATTTTGCACAGTTTGTCCAATTGCAAGGTGTGGATGATGAGCTTAGAGATGGAGACCAAGAAAGCACCATTCGCGTGGAAATTGACAACAGCAGATCGGATGTAGCCTATTCCCAAACTCCATCGCAAACCCTAGTTTGTATAACTACAGATGATGATGATATTCCTGGGATACTGATAGAAGAAACCAATGGGAACACACAAGTGGATGAATCCCAAAGTGAAGATACCGTTTTTGTTCGATTGGCCACCCAGCCTGCATCGGATGTTGTTTTGGATGTTTTGGTTAGTGATCCTACAGAAATCACCACAAGAGAGACGCGTTTAACCTTTACTTCAGAAAATTGGGGAGTCCCCCAAAATATAACGGTTATTGGAGTAGACGATGCCCTAAACGATGGTAGTCAACGCAGTAATTTAATCTTATCGGTTAACGATGAAGCTTCCGATGATGCCTTTGATGATCTCTCTGACATTGCCGTTGAAGTAACCACGACAGACAATGACGCTTCAGGAAATGAAGATGACAATAATGGCGAGGATGATCAAGAAGGAGAAGAAGAAATTGCTCCACCCCTATTTTACAAACGGGATGCAGTGTGTTACAATGGTGGACAAATAAAAGTTGAATACGAAGTCAACGGTGTCGATGTGATCGTCAATTTTCAAGGCAGCCAAGTTGAACGTGCTTCCATTAGCGGAGGAGAAGTAATTTTCACAGACTTGGAAAGAGGAACATACGTTTTGGAAATTGCCAATTTTGTAAAAGTAATAAACGTAGGACTCGATGAATAAATTAAAAAAATACAGCTGGTTTTTTCTTCTCGTATTGGGATTGCTTTTTGCTAAAAGCTGCAAAAAAGAAGCTCCTGCAGATCCATGTCTTTCGGTAGTTCAGGATGACTTTGAGTTGGTCAATTAATCCGTCATTCTTTCCGTCTTTCTCAAGCCTGAAATCTAAAGGTTTGATTTTTAGTCAGTTTCATTTTTTTGAAATGGGTAGACTGGTTTTATTTTAGTATCTTTAAGCTATAACCATAAACCATTTTAAGATGAAAACTTCTTTTTTTGCAAGAGCTTTTTCGCTTCTTCTAGCGATCGGCGTAATGACTTCATGTCAAAATTCTGGCGGTCAGTGGCTGGCTGACGGAGAAAACAAAGGCCAATCTTATTCTTTTGGATCTGATGCGGATACACAAATGCTTTTGGATCTAGCAGCGGCATATTCTGAAAAAGACACCGACAAACTGCTGACAATGTATGCCAATAGTTTTATTGGGGAAAATGGACGCGAAAGAACTGACAACTGGCTTCAATCTATGGAATCCATAACCATGACACCCTACAAAGTACTTCCGTTAAGCTTGCAAGACGGATCGTATCGTCATATACTGGCGTGGTCAAAAGAAGAAAGGGTGTACAAAAATGGATCCTATGAAAAACTCGATTTGATGGAACAATTTCGGTTAGATGCCGAAGGAAAAGTAAGTGGATTTAAGCAATGGATGGCCATCGACTCTGTCAATTTTGGAAGACGCTACGGAGGAAAATTCTTTGGAAAACAAGAAGGAGAATACCGTGGGAGACCTTTTATGTTTTCCAATCGAAATGAAACCAAAGCCATTGAAGACTTAGCCGCAGCCTACAACCGTATGGACGTGGAAGGCATGCGTGAAATCTTTGGAGCCGAATTTACGTCCAACGATTATGAAGGTAAAAAGATGACACTTAAAAATGAAGAAATGGAAAATTTCTTTGCCCCTTTTGCATCGGTAAACTGGACCTTGTATTCTATTGTTCCCATCAAAATTGCCAATACAGATGCTGCCTCTGGGGTTATCGTGTATTCGCATGAAAAAAGAACTTTTAAAAACGGTAAAACGTGGGAAAAGGATTTGATGGAGATTTTCTATTTCGATTTAGAAGGGAAAATCACCAGCATGGAGCAGTTTGCGAAACCCTAAAAAAAACTTCTCAATGAGTAAAAAACCCTCTTCCGAGGGTTTTTTTATTTCCAAAAAGAGACCGTGAAATAATTCTTATCTTTAAACACTATATTTTAAGAAGAATCAATGAAATTTAAAATTCTTGCCGCCTTAGTATTGGGAGCTTTCGGATTTTTTACCCAAGGGTATGCACAAGACGAAAGAGTACACATTAAAGATTTTATCGTCGAACACCGAGGGTTAGATAACATCCAAGGAGAAATTGTTCCCATCAATATTGATGAAATCAAAAAGAAAATCAACTTTTTTATTGATGAAAAATACCCCGATGTAGTTAAGTTTACCGACAACATCATTTGGGATGCCTACCATACATTTACGAGTCATTCCTACCGTCGTCATTATCACAGTTTTATAGCGCGTGTCATCATAAATGAACTGGACGAAATAAGATTTATAGAGGTAGATTATAACCCCTACAGCAAAACAGTAACCGGGCCTTATATTTGGTCCATCTATGAGGAAGATTTTTTTATCGATCCTTTTTACTTGGAGCGTGAACGAAGAAAACCGGACTTTGTCGCCTTGGAGATTGCCAACCAAGAGCAGAAGCCTACATTAGAGGATCTCATCGGGGAACACGCCAATTATGTCCAGATGATTGAAGAGAAAAACAACGGTCAGAATGAGTTGGTGCCCCTAAACATCAATAGAATAAACAAACTCATAAAAACGTATGTCAAAGACAATTATAGTAATGTAGACTACACCCGTAATATCATTTGGAATTCCTATTCAACATTTATAAGCCCTTACAGTAAACACCATTACCATAGTTTTATAGCACAAGTGCGGGTAAAAGGGTACCGTCAAAGAAAATACATTGAGGTGTTTTACAATCCTGTAACTCAGAAAATATCAAGTGATTTCAAATGGGATGATGAAAAGGGTAAATTCTATCGGCCTTTAGCTGAGGTTCAAACCGAATAAGGTGATTACTTCTATTCTTTCGTTGAAGTTGACCGCTGGAAAAGAGAAAAAGATTTATCATTCTAAAATTCCCGCTATTCTTTTCCTATTTTAGAGGGATGATACCAGTAAAGCCTTATTTCTTTTTGTTTCTCTTGTGTTGTATAGTAGGACATGCACAAAAAATCGAAAAGGTGGTTTTTGGAAACCCCAAAACAGCTCAACGAAATTCTTTTTTCACCCTTGAAGGGAAGGTAAAAGGTGCAAATGGGCCATTGCAGGACATTAATGTTCTTTTTCCAGGAATAGAAAGAGGGACGCTAACAGATGTCGAAGGAAAATACAGCATTGCCCTTCCCCTAGGTACCCACATTTTAGAAGTAACTGCACTAGGGTATGCCCCCAAGATTTACCGAATAGAAATCTACCAAGCAGGCACCTTAAATGTATACCTAGAAGAAGCAACGGAAAACCTTGAGGAAGTGGTGATTGTCAGCAATGAAAAAACACTTTTAGAAAGTGAAATGATTGGAAAAACCGTCTTGAACTCAGCGGAATTAAAAGAAATACCGCTGGTCTTGGGGGAGCAAAATATATTAAAAGCAGCTACACTTTTACCGGGTATTTCCACAACAGGAGAAGCTGCGACAGGCTTTAATGTTCGGGGAGGAAAAGCCGATCAAAATTTGATCTTACTCAACGGAACCCCCATTGTTAACCCCAATCACTTTTTTGGGATTTTTCAGGCATTGAATCCTTTCGCCATTCAAAGTTTAAATGTCTATAAAGGCAATATTCCCATAGAATATGAAGGGCGAACTTCTTCCGATTTTGAAATTACAACACAGTCTCCTGCTACAAACCAAGCAAAAGGAGACATTTCTATAGGGCCTATTACTGCGAATGCAGCGATCCAACTTCCGGTTCGAAAAAACAAATCGGGTGTATTGCTTGGCTTTCGATCAGCACACTCGGATTGGATTTTAAAGGCCCTTAAAGACCCCAAACTCCAAAAGAGTTCTGCTTCCTTTTTAGATGGAATAGTAACCTATGAAGATCAAATCAGTGCCCAAGATAAAATTAGTGCAACGGGCTACTATAGCCAAGACGCTTTTAGCATTAGCTCGGATTCCCTATATCAATACTCCAATACCTTGGGCGCCCTAAACTGGAAACATCAATTCAATGAAAAAAACAGTGTAGAGTTCCTTTTAAATCATAGCGGATATGATTTTTCCATTCGTTATGATGGAGGGGTTTCGGACAACTTTGAACGGTCTTTTCGCATGCAAACCCAGGGGGTTAAACTCAAATTTACCTCGGTCATAGATTCCCTTCATACCTTTACGTACGGGAGCAATCTAACCCGCTATCGTGTGGCCCCAGGAGCCCTGCGTCCCTTATCCGAAACGGATTTGATTTTAGACCGAAAGTTAACCGATGAAAATGCCTTGGAAGGAAGTCTCTACTTTGCCGATAGGATCGATTTTTCTGAACGCTTGCGGGTAAGCTTTGGTGTGCAATTGGCCTTATATGCTGCTTTTGGCCCCTATGTAGAAAATGAATATCAAGAGGGAATTCCCAAAAGTGATTTAACCGTTACAGCAGCAAATTCAATCCCTGAAGGGAAAATTTTTACGCGTTATGCCTATCCTAGTTACCGCATTGCGGGCCGCTATAAACTGAGTGAAAATACAGCCATTAAATTCGCGGCCTTACGCATGTATCAGTTCATTCATAGCCTTACCAACAACACTACAGCTTCTCCTATAGACACCTGGCGAATTTCTACAAATCACCTTTTACCACAAGCCTCCGATCAACTTTCCTTGGGTATTTTTAGTTATTTCAATAACGCCTCTATTGAAGTAGGGCTTGAAGGATTTTATAAAAAACAAAAACACCTCGTAGACTTCAAAACAGGAGCACAATTGTTTCTGAATCCTTTTATTGAAACAGAAGTAATTCAAGGGAATGGAAAGGCCTACGGCATAGAACTTTTGATTCGAAAAAAATCTGGAAAACATACCGGATGGCTTGGCTATACCTTCTCTCGATCATTGATTCAACTGGACAGCCCCTTTTCTGAGGAAAGCGTAAACAACGGGAACTACTTCCCCACCAATTACGACAAACCACACGACTTAAACCTCACTTGGACCTATGCCTTACATCCCAACCTAAGCTTGTCAAGCAATGTAACCTACCAAACGGGGCGACCTGTTACTCTGCCGAGTGGGAATTATATTTTCAATCAAGCAGAATACGTTTTGTTCAGTGACCGAAATGAATTTCGCATCCCGGACTATTACAGGGTAGACCTTAGTCTTAACTTCGATCGAAAAACAGGGAAGAAAAAACGAGTAAAGACCAGTTGGAATGCTTCTGTTTACAATGTTTTAGGAAGGAATAACCCTTTTACGGTATTTTTTATCACCCAAGAAGGAGAAATTAAAGGACGACAAAGTTCCATCTTTAATGTCCCCATTCCTGCGTTAAATTTAAATTTTTCATTCTAAGATGAAGCAGCTGCATTGGATAAATCGACTTGTATTTCTTGGCATCATTTGCCTGATCAATGCGTGTACAGAAGACTATGATTTTGAACGCGAAGATTTTGAAAATATATTGATTGTAGATGGGAAAATTACCAATCAGGAAATAAAACATCCCCTTTTTTTAGGGCGATCCTTTTCTTTTAACGGAAACCCGATAAAAGAATCGGGGGCTCAAGTAGAAGTAAGGAGCAGTACAGGAGAGCGATTTATCTACAAAGAAAAAGAAGATCAGAGCTATGAGGCAATAGAGGCCTTTGCTGCAGAAGCTGGAAAAACCTACAGCGTTTCTATCGTCACAGCAGATGGAAAAGAATATGGCTCTGAACCTATGGCTTTGCCCCCAGTCAGTCGTTTAGAATCCTTGACTGCAAGAGCGACCACCAACGATCTAGACGCCCCTGGGATTGGGATTTATATTGATGCCGAAAGTCCTACAAATGATGCGCGTCTCTATCGCTTTGAATACGAAGAAACCTATAAAATAATTGCCCCAAGCTGGACTCCCTACGATGCCGTTGTAAATTTTGAAGGCACCAATACGTTTCAAACAAATGTCATCTTGCGGGAAACCGAAGAACGTACCTGCTACGGAACTTCTTATTCAGAAAAAATCCAATTGCAATCTACACTGGACCAATCTTTGGATCGAATTGATCAACAAGAAATTCTCTTCCTTCCCATTGACAACCCCAAACTAATTCACCGCTACACCATACTGGTTCGTCTTTTGGTAGAAAATCCAAAAACCTATACCTACTTCGAAACTTTAAAAAACCTCTCGGTAAAATCCTCCAATTTCTTCAATGACATTCAACCCGGTTACCTTTCTGGGAACCTATTCCAAGTTGACGATGACGAAGCCAAAGTTGGGGGCTTTTTTCGGGTTTCTGCTGCGGAAGAGCAACGCCTTTTTCTAAACCTTTCGGATTATTTCCCCGAAGCGCCAACCCCACCCTATTTTATAGGATGTGGCGTACAAGCGCCAACAACATCCGGTAGCCGAGGTACACGTCAACTTTTAAACGTCATCTATGCTGGAACCATGCGCTTTTTTGGATACAACACCCAAGGGGACTTCCCCAATGGCGGACCGTATCTTATGGTTCCCGATCAATGCGGAGATTGTACTGTTTTGGGGAGTAATCGCGTTCCTGATTTTTGGAACCCTTAGTCCTCCCATCGGTTGATCCATTCCGGCAGTTGGTCTGCATTTGAAAAAGGAAGGGAAGTACTGTTTTGAAACCACGAATTAAAGGCGGCTTCGTTGGAAAAACGTTCTACCGATTCAAATCGAAAATCCGAAAGAAGTTGCTCCGTCTCAATTCCTGAAAAGGCATTAAAGTCGATGCCTAAGGGAGTATCCGCAAGGTAGAGTTGTTCAAACTGCTGCAGGGATAAATGATTGAAAAGTGTGATTCCTTTTTCTGCTGCACCAACAATAGAAGTCCTTGCCAGCCTCAAAGATTCAGCATCGGATTGACTGGGCGTTGTAAGATAATTGAGGCCATTATTCCCGCTGTTGTGAAGGTACAGCCCTTCCCATTCTCCCGACCAATCTGAGTTGAATGTAGCGGCTGTTTCTCCGCTTTGGGTAATCAACACTTCCTCCATAGAAAAAGTGCCTCCTCTGGCCATCAAACCGTCGTGTAAGCTTTCATTGATCCATAAATTCTCAATGCTTGTGTATAATCCAACCCCATAAAGGCTAAGGGCGCTAAAATTTAAAGTTTCATCATAAGGGGCTCCGGCATGTTCAATTTTTACATAACGTAGGTAACCGGAGGTATCATTTGCACTGTTCCCACCATAAAAATAATTTCCCAAAGCAGACAGTTGTGGGCTTTCTTGGCCTATCGGAGCTTTCCCACAAAGGATGATACCTCCCCAGTCACCGGCTTGGGGTTCAGCTGCATTGGAGGAAATCGTAATGGGATAATTTTCATTCCCATAGGCAAAAATAGAACCGCCCTGTACTACAGCGATATACGCCCCTACATTGGCTTGAACCTTGACTTCCATCCCAGGTTGAATGACCAATTCTCCTTGATCCCGAATGATCAAAGGGCCAGTAATCACGTAGGTATAACGAGCATCTAAAGGGTAGCGTCTAAAGATTTCGCCTTCTAACGTCCGTAAATCTGGACAGTTGTTTAGGCAACTCCACCCACAATCTACCCCGTATTCGTCTGGGTCTTGTACCCCATTTTCACAGCGCTCTGTCCCCTGTAGTGAAGGATAGCTAAGGCGATCCGCACAACTGTAAAAGCAGAAGAAACAAAGAAAACAAAGAAATAAAGGTTTCATTATTGAATGTTACAAAGCAGTTAAAGATAAGCGAAATTTAATTTTAAGTCGTTTGGACTAAAAGCATGGCCTTTTTTATGCTACACATTCCAATTCTGCTCTTTTTATTCTTTTCTAGTTTGAAGAAACAAGCTGTAAAACAGTAGAAAAAATATAAATCAAGGCGCCGTACAAAGGAGCTACTATGGCATTTTTTAACCCCCCCGCCAACAAAGCAGGATGGATGTCTACACCTTGTGCCTCTACGGCTTCAAAGAGCTGAAATAATCCGATCATTAGGGCCAAAAATCCCATTGTAAGCGCTAGCCTTCCTAATGTTCTTACGTGGTGGGGTGCCCGAAATTTCGACCATACTATTGCGGCCAATAAAAGCGTCAGTAACCCCATAAAAAATGGACCACCGGCATAAAATAAATTAAACATAATCTCTTGTTTTAAAGCGTTGAATTTAAGGAATCACAACTAAAAATCACTCTCTTTTTCGATAAATCGTCCCTTCTGGCCCGCCATAATGGAACGCCTTGAAGTTTGATTTAAATACGATGTGTATAGTATCTTCTTCTTCTGCAACTTCTCCATCAAGCAAGAATTGATAGTATTGGTTTAGTGCGTTGAAATTTTGAGGGTAAGTATGGTTTTCCCAAGAGCCCAAGAAGTTAAAGTCTCCGCCATGAGAAATTCCAAATATTCCATTTTCGTTTACGCCCAGGGTATGATGTCCATTTGGATTTGCGCTTACGTCCCAAGTACCGATTAAAGGGTCGGTAAGATTGTCAATGGGTCCTTCCTCCCGAGCGCAAGAAGTCAAGATACTCCCCATCAAGAAAGCCCCTAAAAAGAATCGCTTTTTCAAGTGCATTCCCCTTCTGTGTAGTTCGCTATACCCCGTACTTCTGCTTGGCAACTGTTGGAATAGGTTTCCCGGTCACAGCCGCAAACGGGCCGGTAGTCCGCCGTGCATAATACCCCAGGATCGGCAGGTCTTGCCTCACATCCTTCATTATTTTCTTTACATGAGCTAAGAAGACACGCCATAAAAAAGAAAATAAAAAAAGAGGAGGGTTTAAGCATTTTTAAAGCAATCGAATTTTACCGCTGCACTATAGCTGTTATCGCTTCCATAATCGTCATCGTCTTCTTTTTCACAAGACAAAACGCCCAACAAAAAGAATAAGCAAAGAAGTTTTTTCATTTTTTTATTTCAAGATAAGAAGATTTTTCTTTTTAAAAACAATCAATGGACATCAGGCCTTGGGGATAAAGAGTGTTAAAATCATTGAAAATCAAAGATTTTAATAGCATTACTATTATATTTGCATTATATACTATAAGTTATGAATAGTTTACTATCAAATTTACGGATATCAGTACCGGAATGCCTCTATGTTAAAGATCCTGAGTCTTCTGATCTAGGGAAAAAAATCATTGAGGAAAGTATTTTACAAATCGATGAATTTGGATTTGAAAAAATGACCTTTAAAAAATTAGGTGAGGCAATAAGTTCTAATGAAAGCTCAGTTTATAGGTACTTTGAAAACAAACATAAACTATTGATGTACCTGTGTTCTTGGTATTGGGGCTGGCTGGAATATCAAGTAGTCATCCATTGCTACAGCATAGAAAACGAAAATAAAAAACTGGACAAAGCCCTTGAAATAATCAGTCAAAAAATCGTGGAGGATACCAATTTTACTTTTGTTAATGAGCCCGCTCTAAGCCGAATTATCATTAACGAGAATGCCAAATCTTTTCACGCCAAAAAAGTAGATGAGGAAAACAGTGAGGGAGCCTTTGGATCATACAAACGATTGGTTTTGACATTGGAAAAAGTAATAAAAGGGGTCGCCCCGGACTATGCCTATCCAAAAAGTCTTGCCAATACGGTTATAGAAACGGCAAATCACCAACATTTTTTAAGGGACCATTTTAAAAGCATTATCGAAAATTCTGAGGATGCCCCAACAAAATACATAACCCATTTAGTTCAAAAAGCACTGCAATGAAATACGACATAAATTCCGCTTGGAAACGTTTTTACGGTCTCCTAAAACTTGAACGCCGTGACATTTTACAAGTTTTTTATTACGCCCTTTTTGCAGGAGTTCTATCCTTATCATTGCCCCTTGGTGTACAGTCTATCATAAACCTTATACAAGGCGCTCAAATCTCCAGTTCCTGGATTATTTTAGTGGCTTTAGTAACCTTGGGCGTTGTGTTTGCAGGCATCCTACAGGTCATGCAAATGCGCATCATAGAAACCCAACAGCAACGTATTTTCACGCGTTCAAGCTTTGAATTAAGTTATCGCTTTCCAAAAATTAAGATGAAGGAGTTGCGAAATCACTACCCCCCAGAATTGGCCAATCGGTTTTTTGATACCCTGAGCATTCAAAAAGGCTTATCCAAAATTTTGATCGATGTTCCAACGGCATTGATTCAAATCGTTTTTGCACTGTGTTTACTTTCTTTCTATCACCCCTTTTTTATTCTTTTTGGGATACTCCTTATTAGCCTAATGTACTTTGTCTTTCGGATTACGGTTCGCAGGGGGTTAGAAACTTCATTGGAAGAATCCAAACAAAAATATAGAGTTGCACATTGGATTCAAGAAATCGCTAGGTCTGTGGTCAGCTTTAAGCTTTCAGGAAACACCAACTTACCGCTTCGTAAAAACGATGAATTGGTCAGTGATTATTTGGATGCTAGAGAAGCACATTTTAGCGTAATCAGAATTCAATACATCAAGATGATTGCCTTCAAAGTTGTAGTAACTACAGGGCTTTTAATCATTGGTGGAGCTTTAGTGCTAAACCAGCAAATGAATATCGGACAGTTTGTAGCCTCAGAAATCATCATTCTTCTGGTGATTGCTTCTGTTGAAAAACTTATTGTTAGTCTAGAAACCCTTTACGACATATTGACTTCTATTGAAAAATTAGGGCAAGTAGTGGATATGGACATGGAACCGCAGGAAGGCAAAACCCCAGAATTATTGACTCAAATGGATATAGAATTAGATGATGTTCAATACCGCGTAGCGGATAGAGATCAGCCCATCCTTTCTGACATTACCATTAAAATACCCCATAAAGAAATTGTTTTGGTAAAAGGACCTTCAGGATCGGGGAAGTCTAGTTTTCTCCGGCTATTGGCTGGTATTAACTTACCCTCACAAGGAAGTATATTCGTCAATCAAGACAACTTAAAGGCCATACAGCTGACTCACTACCGACTACATTTGGGAATGTCTTTGGATGATGAGGTTCCATTTGAAGGAACGCTACGGGAAAACCTCACTTTTGGAAATTCAAGAATAGCAGAGACTAAAATTAGAGAAATAGTTGACGTTATTGGGTTAAGCCCTTTCGTCAAATCTCAAGCACTGGGGCTAGACACAGTACTATACCCCGAAGGAAAACGCCTTTCTTCTATGGATACTAAAAAAATTCTCTTGGCTAGAGCCATCCTAAAACAACCTAAAGTATTGCTACTTGAGGATCCCCTGGATAACCTTAGTCTAGAAGAAACACGTCGAATCATTGATTATCTCTGTTTACCCTCGCATGAGTGGAGCATTGTAGTTGTAAGTACCAACCCGTATTGGGAAGAAAAATGTCACCAAACCCTGACACTGTCAGAAGGTAAAATCATTTCATCCATTTAACTATGCTAAATATCTCTAAAAAACCGATTAAAGACTTTGATTTTAGTCCGTACCGTTCAGGGGAAACCATATTTGACCGCTCCTATTTTCGTGGATTCAATCGTTTTTTATGGATCTCTTCCTCAGTGTTTTCCTTGATGCTATTCCTACCTTGGACACAAAACTTAGTAGGGAAAGGCTATGTTACAACCTTGGAACCAAACAAACGGCCACAAACGCTACAATCGCCCATTCCAGGGAAAATAGATCAGTGGTTTGTTCGAGAAGGGGATTTTGTAAAAAAAGGGGATACTCTATTAAAAATTTCAGAAATAAAAAGCGATTATTTTGATGCTCAACTGCTCCTACGTACAGAAGAACAACTGAAAGCAAAACAACAAGCCGTAAAATCTTATGTTATGAAGGTGAAGGCTTTGGAAAGTCAATTGAGGGCAATAACCCAAGAGCGAGAGTTAAAATTAACTCAAGCGAAAAATAAACAACAGCAGGCAACGCTGTACATTCAAAACGACAGTATAAAATACGAAGCTGCAAAAACCGATCAAAAAATTGCATTGGTACGTCTGCGTCGAGATGAAGATCTTTATTCAGAAGGCCTTAAATCTTTACGCGAATTGGAGAGCAAGCGTCTTAAACTACGCGAAACAGAAGCCAAGTTTTTAAGTGCAGAGAACCGTTTTAAAAATGCAAAAAATGAAGCCACTATCGCTACTTTAGAAATCGAACGGCTTAAGGCTAGTTTTGCAGACAAAGTGGCTAAAATAAGATCGGACAAAGCTAATGCGCAGTCCAATCAATTCGAAGCAGAGGGACAGGTTGCTAAACTCCAAAATACGCTTTCGAATTATCAATCTCGAACCGCACTACAATATGTCAAAGCACCGCAATCGGGTTTTGTCAATAAAGCCCTAAAAGCAGGAATAGGAGAAACCTTTAAAGCTGGAGAAAAGCTATTGTCCATCATGCCTAGCGATTATCAAATGGCCGTAGAAGCCTACATCCGCCCCATTGATATTCCATTGATTAAAATTGGGGAAAAGGCAAGGGTAGAGTTTGATGGCTGGCCCGCAATAGTATTTAGTGGGTGGCCCAGTGTTTCCTATGGAACCTATGGTGCAAAAGTAGTGGCCATAGAAAACTATATTAGCGATAATAACTTATATCGGGTATTGCTGGTCCCGGATACCGAAGATTATCCTTGGCCTACGGAAGTTCGTATCGGTTCGGGTGCCCGAACCATTGCCCTACTGAATGAAGTTCCTGTTTGGTATGAACTTTGGCGTCAACTCAACGGATTCCCCCCGGATTATTACAAGGTTAAAGCAATAAGTAAAGTAAAGCTTCCCATCTAATTAAAGTAAATATGACCCAATCTACTTGTATCTTAGGACTAAAAATTCTTTTCTTTCTTTTTGGGCCTTTTCTTGCTCATGCTCAAAGCTTATCCCTCGAAGAATATATGGGCTATGTAAAGGAATTTCATCCCTATGTAAAACAAGCAAACATTGATTTAAACGAAAGTGAAGCAAAACTTCTAAAAGCTAGAGGTGCATTTGATCCCGCAGTTACAGCAGAATACAAAGAAAAAGTCGTTAAAGAAAGTCCCTATTACGAACAGTTCAATGCCACCTTTACCCTTCCCACTTCTCTTGGAATAGAATTAAAAGCGGAAGTTAATGAGGCAGAAGGAAATCTACTCAACCCTGAAAATTATGTCAATGGGGATCAACTTTATGCAGTAGGTGCTGATTTGGACCTTGGAAAAGGCCTCTTAGCCAATGAACGAATGATTATTTTAAAACAAGCGCGCCGCTATGTTCAGCAAGCGGAAGAAGAAAACCGTTTAGCGGTCAATAAAATATTAGAAGTTGCCGGCCATGCTTTTTTAGATTGGTATTCCGCTTATCTACAATGGGAAATCATTGGTCAATTTGTAGAAAATGCAGCGTTCCGATTTAAAGGGGTTAAAAAAAGGGTCGCAGCAGGTGACCTAGCCCCCATTGACTCTATTGAAGCTCGGATAGCCTTTAACAACCGAAAAATGATGTGGGAAAAAAGCCGAATAAAATTAATGACAAAGGCCTTGAAAGCTTCTACCTTTCTTTGGTTGGAAGAGCAACCCCTTGAAATACAAGCCGATGTAATCCCCACAATGGATAATACGAGTATGCTCCCCTATACAACGACAAAAGAACCTTTGATAAAAAACCACCCCAAATTAAAAGCCTTGACGTACAAAATCGAACAAGGAGAGCTTGAACAACGATTGCAGCGCAATAATTTTCTCCCTGAAATAAAACTTGGCTACCGTTGGCTTTCTTCAACAAATCCGCTTCAAAACCTACAAAAAGGTCTGGATGCAGGAAACAATATTACTCGCTTGAAGGTTAAAATGCCCCTGTTTTTTAGAAAAGAACGCGCCAATCTAAAGTTGTCGACTTTAAGGCTGAATGACCTCCGTTTAGAGCAGGAGCAGATACAACTAGAATTGACCAATAAAATAACCGCACTGGAAGCACAGCAACGCTCTTTTACAAAACAAAAAAACCTTGCACAAAACATGACCGATGACTATAAAACTCTTTACACGGGAGAACAAAAAAAGTTTGATGCAGGAGAAAGTTCATTGTTTTTAGTCAACAGCAGAGAGGCGAAATGGTTGGATGCTACACAAAAATTTATTAGGTTACAACAAGCCCAACAAAAACTAAAGATGAGTTATTATTTTTCATTTAACTTTTAAAGATCCATCACAAAAGCGAAATAAAAAACCCTTCAAAAATGAAGGGTTTTGTGTGGGAGGTTTAAATTAATAACGACTCAGATTATTAATCATATAGATTGCTTCATATTCAACTTTACCCCGGTTTTCGATATAGGCCTTAAACCCTTTTAAAGCTTTGATTTTTCGCTCTACCAGAATCAGGTCATTCATGCTTTTTCCGTACATAACAATTGCATGTGTTGCGCCATTTCCTCCGGCATCGTATTGGAACAATCCAATTCTTCTGTCTCCTAAGATGCCTTTAGCTTCAGAAACTATCTTATCCCATGCCGCTTTAAACTTAGCAGGATTTTCAACTTTAATGTCCCAGACCTTTCCTCTGGGATTTGCAGCTACATCCCCTGATGTAAATGCCAATACTGTCCCCATAGCACTGTCAGGAGCTCTCCCTTCAACATACTTATTGCGTTCTGCTCTATAGGCTGACCATTCAAATTCTTTGCGGGATTCTACGGTCCCCCAATTTTCTGGATCACCCCACAAAACAACGCGGTGGGTAATGTCATTACGAAACTGAACAGACTGCAACATGATTCCGCCAGATTTCCACTCCTGCCCTTCTTGATACTTGTCAAAAATGGCTTTATAATCTGAAGCGTAACCCCGTTTTACATTGAGGTTGTAGTACCGAACAACATTTTGTGAATAACCGATACTACACAGAAAGAAGACTAAATAAATTACATTTTTCATTATAAATTGGTTTATAGTTCTGGTATTAAATTAAAAATTATTTCTGAAGAAAAAACAAAATCAATCCCTCTTTTTCTAGTCCCGGCAGTATAGTTCACCCACAGAAAATTGATTGTAAACCGCCTCTGAAACAATGACTTGGTTTACACGAATGTTTTCACCCACAAGGTCATCTCCCGAACGGCTTAAAAGATAATACGTTCCATTTGACATCCGCTTTTCCCGGACGGTAAAACAATCGCCTTGTTTTTCGCAAGCAAAAATAAAAAGTGAAAAAAGTAGAACGATTCCTTTTTTTGGCATACAATCGGTTTATGGTTTCGTTTAAAGATAAGAAATCAAAATTATCAGAAGTGTATTGTGGGACATTGCCGAGGTCAAAATTGGTCAACCAATTTAAATTTCCTACCTTTCAACTTGGCACTTTTGCCCAATAAAACATGCAGTCCTTACACGATCTATTTAATTTAACGAATAAAACCGCTTTGGTAACGGGATGCAAACGCGGTATTGGAAAAGCCATGGCCATAGCCCTGGCAAAAGCCGGTGCGGACATCATTGGGGTGAGTGCAAGCTTGGAATCATCCGGTAGTCTAGTGGAAGAAGAAATTACAGCAATGGGAAGGAAATTTACTGCCTACCGCTGTGACTTTAGCCATCGAAGTGCGCTGTATGATTTTATTGGTCAACTGGAAACCAACCACCCACAGATCGACATCTTAGTCAACAATGCCGGGCTTATAAAACGTGCCGCTGCAGTGGAGCACAAAGATGCTCTTTGGGATGAAGTCATCGCCGTCAATCAAACCGCGCCATTTATTCTAACCCGAGCCTTAGCTAAAAAAATGCTGGAACGCAAAAGCGGAAAAATCGTTTTTATAGCATCATTGCTCAGCTTTCAAGGTGGAATTACGGTTCCCAGTTATACCGCAAGTAAAGGAGCTATTGCACAAATGACCAAAGCATTTGCAAATGAATGGGCAAATAAAGGAGTCCATGTCAATGCGATTGCTCCGGGTTATATCGATACAGACAACACCCAGGCGCTTCGAGAAGATGCCGAACGAAATAAATCCATTCTCAATCGTATTCCCGCCGGACGATGGGGAAAACCAGAAGACTTTGGAGGGCCCATTGTCTTTTTATGCTCTGCAGCTTCAGACTATCTCCACGGAAGTATTCTCAGCGTAGATGGCGGATGGATGGCCCGATAAACATTAAATACACTACTCATAAATAAACCAAAACATGCGATCAAATTTTTTTCTTCTTTGCCTTGTAGCCCTTCTATTTTCTTGTGAATCCTCAGAAAAAAGCACGGGTATTCTAGTTTCCTCTATGGAAGAACTCAACGCTGCGATAACAGCTGCCACTCCGGGTACACAAATTTTATTGGCAGACGGCCGTTGGGAAAATGCTCAAATAAAATTTTACGGAATGGGAACGGAAAAAGCCCCCATAACCCTCGCTGCAGAACACCCCGGAAAGGTTTTTCTTGAAGGGCAGTCTTTTGTCCATTTAGGAGGTGAATACTTGGTGGTTGAGGGCTTGCATTTTCGTAATGGATACGCCCCTGTAAGTGGGGTTGTCCGCTTTCAGATTGGGAAAGACAGCACCGCTTTTCATTCCCGTGTAACACAAACCGTGATCGATGGCTTTACACAACCCAACCGTTGGGAAGGCGATAGCTGGATAGAATTGTACGGACAACACAATACATTTGACCACAATTACGTAGCAGGAAAATCCAATGACGGAGCTACCCTTATGGTATATCATAGAGGGAATCAACACACCAACAATTATCATCAAATTGTAAACAATTATTTTGGGCCACGCCCGCGAAAAGGCGGCCCTAGAGGGGAAACTATGCGCTTGGGCGGTAGCGAAACTTCAATGACGCCTGGAAAAGTGAACGTGGCCAATAACTTTTTTGATCGGTGTAATGGAGAAGTTGAAATCATCTCTGACAAAACCAATTACAACCGTTTTGTAAACAATATCTTTTACAAATGTGAAGGTTCATTGGTCATGCGTCACAGTGACTACACTACCGTTGACGGCAATATGTTTATTGGGGATGATGATTCCGATTTTTATGGGGGAATTCGTGTTGTCAATTCCGGGCACTGGATCACCAACAATTATTTTTATAAAATCAGAGGAGAAGAGTTCAGAAGTCCTCTAGCCGTGATGAACGGAATCCCAAAATCATCTTTGAACCGATACAAACAAGTCACCGATGCCGTGGTGGCCTACAACACTTGGGTGGATTGTAAATCGCCCTTTCAAATTGGTGTAGGGCAAAACAAAGCGAGTAAAGACGTACTCCCTAAAAGTGAAATTCGCTCTGCCCCTCCTATCCGAACGGTACTGGCCAACAATATAATTTATAATACAACCGTGGATCCTAGTCCGCTGGTCAACCACGACGATATTCGTGGGATACAATTCGAAAACAATGTGCTTTCTAACGCTGGAAATACAGAAGATGAATTCAATGCCTTTGTTCCTGCAGACCTCCAGATGGACCAAGTAAACGACTGGTTATTTGTGCCTACCGCTGCCAATGAAGTCTTGGAGGCCACCCATCAGGGATTCGGGTTTGACCGCATCCAAAAAGACCTGCTTGGCAATGACAGAACTAAAATCAACCGCGTAGGGGCCCTAGCCGTTTCGCAAGAAAAAGAGAAATACGTCCTGGACAAATCTGTTTACGGACCCCATTGGTTTTCCCCAGAGGGCGAGAAAACACCTCCTAGTATTCACAAAATCAGCCCCGCTTCATCGGATTTGCATAAGGCTATAAAAGAAGCTGCTGACGGTGACATCATTGAGCTTTCTAAAGGCGACTATCGATTTGATGCCTCTTTAATCGTGGATAAATCCATTATCCTAAAGGCTGAGGAAGAAGGAACAGTAGCCCTATACTATACCGGTGATGCAGGAACCCCTGCTTTTCAAATGCAGCCCCTTGGGCGATTAGAATTAGAGGGCATTCACCTTTTTGGAAACAAAACCCAACTGGCTTTTGAACCCTTAAAAGAAAACATGTCGGCAGCCTATAAACTCTTTATAAACAACAGCCATATAGAAAACTTTGACCATCTTTTATTGGCCAGCAGAGGATCCTTTGCCGATTCTATTGATGTACACAACACGACTTTTAAAAATGCAAAAAACGGATTCGTCTTAGCTGCAGATCAAAAAGGAGATTACAATGCTGAAATGTTTACCGTAACGGAATCCACCTTTGAAAACATTGACCAAAACCTTATCCACTTTTACCGTGGTGGGTACGATGAGTCTACTATAGGCGGAGTATTGACCTTGAAAAACAACACCTTTAAAAACAGTGGAGGCAATGAAAAGAGTGGAATTTTAATCAAGACCCGTGGCATCATCAATGTTTTGATTAACGACAATTCTTTTACCGACAATCTAGTAAAAAGGGTTGCCATATTGTGGGGGGCTAAAAACAATCACCACAAAAACAATACGGTAAAAAATTCTGGGAAAATTGAAGTACAAGAACAACAAGCCTTGGAACTATTGTATTGATTGATGGGAATCAACAGAAGAAGTTTTATCAAAAGTACAGGGGTCGCCGCCTTAGGCTTCCCCTGGACAATGCACGCAATGCGCATGCCAAACGATAAAACGCCTCCGTTGAAGGTGCATTTGTTTTCCAAACACTTACAGTTTTTATCTTTAGAAGAAGCCAGTGAAATGACTGCCGCCATGGGGTTTTCTGGCTTAGACTTAACCGTTCGTCCCAATGGTCATGTATTGCCTGAAAATTGCAAGCGCGACCTTCCTAGAGCATTGGCCACAATCCAGAATGCCGGAATAGAATGCAAATTGATCACCACCGCGATTGAAGGCGCAGAAAAACAAGTGGATAGAGAACTTATACAGCTGGCTGCAGAAAGAGGAGTGAAATACTACCGCATGAATTGGTTTAACTATAGGCCCTATACATCGATGCAAGTCACCCTAAACCAGTATAAGGAACAACTGAGAGTGCTGAGTTTATTCAACAAAAAACACGGCATTATTGGGTGTTATCAAAATCATGCAGGAACCAAGGTAGGAAGTTCTTTTTGGGAAGTAAAGCAGCTTTTAGAAAAAGTAGATCCGACTTACTTTGGAGCACAGTACGACATTCGGCATGCCGTAGTAGATGGCGGAAAGTCCTGGCCAAATGGCTTACGCTTGCTGAAAGAACACATCAAAACGATCGTCATAAAAGACTTTAAATGGACTAAGCACCATGGAAAAACACAGTTGGTCAATGTCCCCCTAGGAGAAGGAATGGTGGATTTTAAAGCTTATTTTCAGTTCCTAAAAGCGGCCCAATTGCATCCCCCTGTCTCGCTTCATTTAGAATACCCTTTGGGTGGTGCAGAAAATGGGGAAACATCAATCAATATCGATAAACAAGTGGTATTTGATGCGATGAAACGGGATTTAAAACGCCTTCAGGAGCTGTGGGAAGAAGCCTAAACCAAGCCCTTTTCAATGCTGTTTTTATTTACAGTTTTTTTTCTTCTTCGGTTAAGCGGTTTTAGTGGTCCGTTTATTTTTTTTTTGTAGTTTAGGATTCATTATTTTTACCCTAACGCACTAAATGACAAGCGCTATTCAACTCCTCCTAAAGTCCATTCTCTTTCTTTGTTTTGTTTTTTCTACCCTTCCGATGCAAAGCCAAGAGGTCACCACCTACTACTTGATTCGTCATGCCGAAAAAGATGTGAGTGATAAGAGCAATCGAAATCCGCATTTGACGGAAGTAGGAAAAAAACGTGCTTTAGCATGGAGGTCTATTTTTAAAAATGTACCCTTTGACAAGGTTTATTCTACTGCCTATCACAGAACACAAGAAACCGCAGCGCCTACGGCAGCAGACCAGCAGTTGATTGTTGAGGATTATGATCCCAGAAACCTCTACAATGCCGCATTTCAATCAGCGACCCAAGGGAAAACCGTTTTGGTGGTGGGGCACAGCAATACTACTCCTGTTTTGGCGAATAAAATTTTAGGAAAAGAAAACTATGCAAACATAGACGAAAGCATTCATGGTAATTTATACATCATCCAACGCCTAGGAGATACCGCCAGTGCACAATTGCTTTCTCTAGAATAAAACATCAATCCCTTTATTTAAAAAAATGAATATGAAAATTAGACTACTTTTTACGGCATTGTTTACGATCAGTACGCTACTGTTTGGGCAAAAGAAAAAAGACAAAAAAGGACTTCCTCTAGAAGCCAGTCGTGTCGTCACCATCAGTACCGATGAAGGAACTTGGATGGCTGTTGACGTTCATCCCAACGGAGAAAAAATTGTTTTTGATCTTTTAGGCGACCTCTACGAGTTGCCCATCCAAGGGGGAAAAGCAACACGCATTACCGAAGGCTTGGCGTTTGACTCTCAACCCAAATACTCCCCTGATGGAAATTCCATCTTGTTTTTGTCTGACCGAAGTGGGGGCAATAATGTATGGGTCATTGATCGAGAAGAAGAAGATACCGTCCAAATAACAAAAGGAAATACCTTTAAGATGCAATCTGCAGCTTGGTCGCCTGACGGAGACTATATTGCGGTAAGTAAGGGCACTCGAAATTTTAAACTTCACCTTTACCACAAAGACGGTGGGGGTGGCAGTCAATTGATTAGCAAACCCGAGCGCTTAAAAATATCTGAACCTGCATTTAGCCCGGATGGCCGCTTCATTTGGTTTTCTGAACGCATGGGGGCATGGCAATACAACGCGCGACTCCCACAGTACCAATTGGCCACCTACGATCGTGAAGATGGTAAAAAACAAGTAATGACGTCCCGTTATGGCTCTGCCTTTACACCCACCCTTTCTCCAGATGGGAATTGGTTGGTCTATGGAAGTCGTTTCAATGATCAGACCGGATTGATAAAACGAAATCTAATCACACAAGAAGAAGAATGGTTGGCCTATCCTGTTCAGCGCGATGAACAAGAATCCATCGCCCCACTAGGGGTTCTTCCTGCCATGTCATTTACCCCAGACAGTAAGGCTGTAGTCGCATCGTATGGAGGGAAAATTTACCGTATCCCCATTTCGGGGGGAGCTGCTGTCAATATTCCCTTTGAAGTGAACGAAACAGTGGCGATGGCCCCTCAGCTAAAATTTGATTATCCGATTGAGGACACGCCCACATTTGATGTCAACCAAATTCGAGATGCACAAATCTCACCTGACGGATCATCTATGGTGTTTACAGCATTAAACCAACTCTACTTTATGTCGTTTTCAGACAAGGCACCCAAACGACTAACTTCGCTTTCCGCAATGGAAGCCATGCCGAGCTGGCACCCCAATGGGAAAGAAGTTGCCTTTGTGACATGGGATGAAAGCCAAGGCGGAAACGTATATAAAATTCGTGTAGACAAACCCTCGAAGCCCGTCCTACTCACACAAGAAATAGGCGTTTATACCCAACCCGTTTGGAGCAAAGACAACCGGGTGGTCGTTTTTAAAGGATCTGCACAACAGTTTAAGGATGCGGACGGTCCCCGTGCGTTTCAGCAAAAATCAAATTTGGTCTGGCTGAATGGAAATGCTGCTGGGAAATCCAATTTAATCACCAAAGCTGCAGGACTTTCGAATCCACATTTTGCACAAAATGATAACCGCATTTATTTAAACACCCGAGACGGATTGATTTCCATCAGGTGGGATGGAACGGATAAAAAGCAACACCTACAAGTAGATGGAATTACCGTATACGGATCTTCCTACGATGAAAATCATTTGTTGGCCGACACCCCAACCGCACCCAAAAAGAAACCTTCAAAGGCATCTACACTTTTGCGTGCCCCAAAGGGCAACTATGCTTTAGCTCAAATCAATAATGATATTTATATCGTTACCGTCCCTTACCTTGGAGAAAAGGGCGCAAAAGTAAATGTTAAAGATGCGACCAAAGCCGCTTTCCCTTCTCGAAAACTGACAAAATTTGGAGGACAATTCCCCAGCTGGGATCCCAACGGAAAAGTGGTGTATTGGACCTTGGGGAAAACCTTATTCCGTTATGATATTGCAACTGCAGAAGCGGTAGAAAAAGCGCAAAAAGAAGCCGCCGAAGTCAAGAAAAAAGAGGCGGAAGAAAAAGAAGAAACAGAAGAATCAAAAGAAACCGATGAGGTGGCCGCTACTCAAGAAGAGGAAGAAGAAATAGAGGACTACCAAGCCAAAGAATTGGATGTTATCGTAAAAGCAAAAAGAGCGATTGCCAAAGGGGTCTTGGCCTTTACCAACGCTACTTTGATCACCATGGAAGGGGAAGAGATCATTGAAAATGGAACCCTTTTGATTCAGGACAACCGCATCGTAAGTGTGGGCCGCACAGGTGAAGTTGACCTTCCTGAAACGGCAGAAGTAATTGATTTGAAAGGAAAATACCTCCTCCCCGGATTTGTAGATACCCATGCCCATATGTGGCCGGCTTGGGGCTTGCACAAAAAACACGTTTGGGTCTATGCTGCAAACTTGGCCTATGGGGTTACCACTACCCGTGATCCGCAAACAGCCACTACAGATGTTCTTACCTATGCCGATATGGTAGAAGCGGGTATGATTCCTGGGCCACGGGTTTATTCTACCGGACCTGGGGTAGGGTATTGGGGCTATAATATCAAAAGTTTGGATCATGCCAGAGATGTTTTAACCCAATATTCCAAATACTACAACACCAAGACCATCAAAATGTATTTGACGGGAAATAGACAGCACCGTCAGTGGATTATTCAAGCGGCCAAAGAGCAAAAATTAATGCCGACCACAGAGGGTGGTTTGGACTTTAAGCTCAACCTTACCCAAATTTTGGACGGCTATCCTGGCCATGAACATTCGTTTCCGGTTTACCCACTCTACAAAGACTTTATTGATTTTGTATCCACCTCACAAACGGCCTACACTCCTACGCTTTTGGTGTCCTATGGTGGGCCGTGGGCAGAGAACTATTACTATGCTACCGAAGATGTACAAGGAGATGCTAAAATCAATCGGTTTACACCAAAATCTGAATTGGATGCCAAGTCCAGAAGACGCAATGCTGGATGGTTTATGAAAGAAGAACACGTGTTCGATGACCATGCTGTATTTGTTAAAGATCTTGTCGAAGCAGGGGGAATTGCTGGGGTAGGGTCCCATGGACAATTGCAAGGTCTCGGTTATCACTGGGAGTTGTGGAGCATGCATGCCGGTGGAATTTCTAACCACGACATGCTAAAAGTAGCCACTCTTTTGGGCGCAGAAGCTTTGGGCTTGTCCAATGATTTGGGAAGTATTGCAAAAGGTAAAATCGCCGATTTGGTGGTTCTGTCCAAAAACCCCTTGGATAACATACGCAATACCAATACCGTAGAATTGGTGGTAAAAAATGGCTTTGTTTATGATGCAGAAAGTTTAGACAAGGTCTATCCTACAAAAGAAAAACAAGACTATCCTTGGACACAAGCATCGCCGGATGCAGAATTACCGGGCGTACAGAAATAAGACTTACTTTTTGTAAATAAGGAATCCAATGTTTGGCCATTGGATTCCTTTGCTGCAAAAAACTATATTTAACCTAAGCCGTGAAATAATTGCATTATTTTTATTTTTGTGGCATGAAAAAATTACCCATTGTACTGTTTTTAAGCCTCTTCTTTTTTTATTCCTGTAAAACCAGCGAAGAAGATCTTTTTGAATGTTCGGTGGATTATGTGGAATTCATAGACGCGCAACAAGCACGGGTACAATTTGAGGTAAGTTATGAAGGAACAACCCGTTATTATACGGTAGAACTCCCCTATACTGAAACCGATGGGGGCATTGCCATCGGCGATGAGATTGTTCGTATAGAGAACTTTGCTGCGCGTGGAAACACGGCTACCTTTGACTTTTATTACGGGCAAAATTTGGGCGGCTTTTGTGCAGATTTATTTACTGTACTGCCAGAACATACCCATCTTGATTTTTATGCCGAAGCGGAAAGAGAATTGGATTCTCGTGCCGTTGGAAAATGGAAAATAAAACGCAGCCGCTCTTTTCAGTAAACAAGCTGTAAAACTGAGGTCATAGATTAACTGAAAAATTCATGTGCTTTGAACTTTCTTTTAATAAAGTCTAGCGCTATTTGATCTACCAAGCGGTAGATGTCGTTTTCAAAATCAAGTTTCACCGTTTTGGGGTGAACCAACCAATCTTCAAGAACATGAATGTTCTTTTTGTTTAGTTTTTTAAGTACCGTAATCCCTAACTTTTTTAGTACAGTGGCATTGTAACTTTGTTCTACCTGACCTTTCATAGGAACAACCAAGAGGGGTTTGCCTAAAAACAATGCCTCTGATGTTGTGGCAAATCCCGCATTGGTAATCACACCATCTGCTTTTGCCATACACTTCATAAACTTATTTCCATCTATGGGGTGTAAGGTAATATTGCCTTGTTTGCTTTTCTCGTTTACTGCATTGGAAAAAACATGCCACCTCTGTTCGGTGAATTTTTCTAGACAGGCGGTTATATTTTCTAAACCATAGGCCGGTAAGTAAACGACTATCCCACCGCCTTTGGTAGATTTTGTATAGCGAACTTTAGACCGTATAATGGGGGAAAATATATTGTCGCTGAATTTTTCGTAATCTAAGCCGTATTCATGTTGGGTCGGTGCAAAGTACTTTAAATATTTTACTGCATTCCGATAGGGCTTTTTGAGTTTTGGTGCCTCTTTTTGCCAAATGGACACCTGATTGCTCAGTCCAAAACACAGCACTCCTTTAAGATAGCAAGACCAGGCGGAAACGGGTTCAAAATCGGTAATGACCAAATCGTAATCTTGTACCCGCAGCGAAAGTACATCCTTTATGAATTGAAAGAAGTTATTCTTTCGTAGGGTTTTAAGCCAGTTGATGCCTCCAGTTTTACTGTAATGCAGGGTTAAACCCTTAAAATGTTTTTTAACGGGATAATCTAAACTAACCTTAGATTTAGGCCCGCTGAGGATCACATCAAATTGAAATCGACGTTCTAGATAGGGGATAAACTCTTTGGCCCGACTGATGTGACCATTCCCCGTTGATTGTATTGCGTAAAGGACTTTCATCGGTTTTTCATCATGTTAAATTCTACTAGCATTTCTTCAAAAAGCTCCTTATTGGACTTGTCAACCTCAGTATAAATGACTTCTTCATAATGGGTTGGATTATGGGAATAGATTTGCCATTCCCCCTTATGGTATTCTAGCGCAGTTTTATTTTCAATCCAATCGCCAGAGTTTAGATAGGTAACGCATTGGTCACCAATGGTATGATCTTCAATATTGGGTTGGTGAATGTGTCCACATACAACATAACTGTAGTTGTGTGACGCAGCGATTTCTATTGCTGTTTGTTCAAAACGGTTGATGTATTTCACCGCACCTTTCACGCTATTTTTGATGGTCTTTGAGAGGGATAATTTACCTCTTCCCATTTTCTCCAACCAAAAATTAATAAAGCTATTCAACAGAATAAGGAAATCGTATCCCATTCCGCCTAGGCGGGTTAACCACTTGGAGTATTGCATGGTTACATCAAACACATCGCCGTGAAAAAACCAAGCTTTTTTCCCGTTTAAAGTCAAGACAATCTTGTTTGATATTTTAAATTTCCCAAGCTCAAACCCTTTGAATTTCCGGAGCATTTCGTCGTGGTTTCCAGTCAAATAGTGTATTTCTTTTCCTTCCCCAATCCACTTCAGTAAATACTTTAAAACTTTCATGTGTGATTTGGGCCAGTAGCGTTTGTTGAACTGCCAAATGTCAATAATATCTCCATTGAGGATGACACATTTGGGGTCTATTGATTTTAAATAAGTAAGCAATTCTTTGGCCTGACACCCATACGTCCCTAGATGTACATCTGAAATTACCACTAAATCTACTTTTCTTGCCATGACCTTTTTCCGATTATAACAAATCAATGAATTAATGGCTGAAAACGCATTAAGCCAAGAAGAACAAAATACTAAGCAACTGATAACAAGACCTTAACAAATTGTAAAGACAGGGTTAATCGTGTCAATTTTTATTGAGCAAAAAATGACCCTAAAAGACAGTACAGTCTTTGCTGATGATAAACACCTTTTATGGATTGTTACATGAAATGAAAAATGAGTAAAAGGCAAAAGCGCTTTGCTTTAAATTATTGTGGTGCTGGAAAACTTTAACTTTTTCTCAATGGCGATGATTATTTCATTCGCTATATCTTTTCCTGTAATGCTTTCTATTCCTTCTAAACCCGGAGATGAGTTTACTTCCAAAAGCAAAGGGCCTTTATTGGAACGAATAATGTCTACCCCGGCCACATCAAGTTTAAAAATTTTCGCCGCCTTTATGGCAAGTCTTTTCTCTTCTGCTGTGACTTTTACTTTCTTTGCCAATCCGCCTTGATGGATATTGGATCGAAACTCTCCTTTCTTAGCCTCACGCATAATGGAAGCCACTACTTTTCCGTCAACAACAAAACAACGGATGTCTTTTCCGTCTGCTTCTTTAATGAATTCTTGAACTAAAATGTTTGCTTGTAAGCTTTTAAAGGCATTAATAACACTTTCAGCCGCTTTGTTTGTCTCAGCGGATACAACTCCTTTTCCTTGTGCACTTTCCAATAATTTCACAATCAAAGGTGAGCCCCCCACCATATCAATGAGATCTTTTGTTTCAAGTGGAGATTTTGCAAAGCCCGTAATGGGAATGTTTATTCCGTTTTTAGAGAATAATTGTGAGGAAAATAATTTATCCCGGGATTGAGAGATAGAAGAACTTGAATTCAAACAATAGGTTTTTATCGAGTCAAATTGACGCAATAAAGCACAACCGTAAAAAGTCATACTCGGTCGTATTCGGGGGATTACAGCGTCTAAATCATCCAGAATCTTTCCTCCTCTGTACCGCACTTCTGGAGTTTGGGCATCTAATTTCATGTAACAGTGTTGTATGTTTAAGAAACGGATTTCATGTCCTCTGGCTTCTGCAGCCTCTATCAACCTTTTATTGCTGTATAAATTTCTGTTGGTCGCCAATAAGCCCAATTTTAAACCTGAACTTTGTTTGATCAAGTATTTGTACTTATTAAAAATCTCATCATCTAAATTGTCTTGAAGCATAAAGCTTTTTGAAGCATCGACTAGATATCTTTCTTTCAGTGCTTCTCTACCCAACAACATTCTGTATTCCATTCCAGATCTTTCGGCAAGAGTTAGTTCTATTTCAAAAGTTTGAGCACCAAGCGTTACATCCGTTTTAATGACAAACCGTTTTTGTGATTCTCCTGAGGAACTTTTTACAATCCTAGTGTCGACTACCTTTTCCTCACATGAAACGTATAGACTCAAATTGTCTTGGATTGGATTAACATCAAAGGTCACCCATGCCTCGCCTCTTCGAATTATACGCTTTATGTTTTTTGCTTGAATGGATGATGTCTTTGCGCCTGAATCTACTCTTGCTTTTATGGCTGGGATTTTCAATCCCTTTAGGGATAACCACTCTTGGCTCCCTACAATTGATTTTGACATACGTCTGATATTTGAAATAAATGTATTTTAAAAATTCTTTTTTTTTGTTATTTTAAAATTAAATTGTTAAAAAAATTAAGGATCGTTTTTTTAGGGTTATAGCCGCTAAGAAGTCATTCTTCAGCTTAGCATAACCAATGAAATAAAGACTTAAAAAAGCTGCTCTTTCATCTTAAAAACTTAGCCTTTTGCTATTGCTCTGTTTAACTTAGAATGCATCAATGAACCCTGTCTTATGTTAAAAAAGAAATTATTCGAGCATTGCTTTAAACATCTCAATAGCAGTTTAAGTTTGTTTGAAAAAAGGAAGGCTGAAATCCTAATCGCTCTGGAATCAGAACGTAAAAGCAGTGCCGGGGACAAACACGAAACTGGCAGGGCTATGATTCAGCTGGAGAGAGAAAAACTAGGGGAACAAATTAAAGAAGCGGAAAAAAATTTAAGCCTTTTGCTTCCCCTTGAAAATACGGTAAGCTATGAAAAAGCCTCCCTAGGGTCTGTCGTCAAAACGGATCGTTTCAATTACTACATAGCGGTCTCCGCTCCTGAAGTCTCCTCGGGAGGCGTACACTATTACTGCATTTCTGCCCAAAGCCCCATTGGAAAATTAATCCTTGGAAAAAAAGTGGGGGATGCGATTTCGTTCAATGGAATCTCCAGTAAAATAACAGGCGTTCTTTAGTGTCAATCTAGGGGAGTTTTTTGTTTTTGATGGCTTTGTATTCAGTGCTGATAGCCTCTGCCAGCTTGTTTAGGGAGACCTCATGATCTTTTTGTTGGCATATGGGTTCTTCTATCAGGGCTTATCGCTAAGGAAAAACGCAGTTCCTTTTTTTTAAGAAAAGTGCCCTAAACAAAGAGGAAAAAGTATTTTTATGACACCAACACTCGTTTAAAATGAATCACAACAAGCTAAAAAACAAAAACATCTTAATTACTGCGGGCGCTCAAGGAATAGGAGAAGCCATCAGTCAACATTTTATCGATAGTGGGGCGCATGTTGCTCTGCATTATTTTTCAAGTGCTGCTCGCGCAAAAGAATTGATGGAATACGCACACAGCAAAGGCCAAAAAGCCGTGGTAATCAAGGGGGACCTTACCCAAGAAAAAGACGCCAACCATCTTGTAGAAAAAACGGTGGAAGCCCTGGGTGGGATCGATATTTTAATCAACAATGCCGGTTCTTTGGTCGCACGAAAAATGTTGGATGAAATGGAGACCGATTTCTGGCATAAGGTCATGGACATTAACCTAACCTCAATGCTGTTTGTAACCCGTGCAGCAGCACCTTACCTTGCTAAAAACAAAAACAGCAGCATGGTTAACTTGGCCTCTCTCGCCGGAAGAAAAGGAGGACATCCGGGTTCCTTGGTGTATTCTACCAGCAAAGGCGCCATCCTCACGTTTACCAGAGCCCTCGCCTCTGAGCTAGGTCCTAAAGGCATTCGCGTGAATGCTGTTGCGCCCGGCCTTATCTTGGGAACCTCGTTTCACAATACACACACCACAAAAGAATCTGCAGCTGAAACCACAGCGAGTATCCCCATTAAACGCGCTGGAGAAGCAAATGACGTTGCTAGAGCTGTTTTGTATTTGGCCTCTGAATACGATGGATTCATTAGCGGAGCCACCTTAGACATCAATGGTGGGGTTTACAACATGTAATAAAGACAAAAATGATAGTAAAAAGAAAGACCATTCCATTGATCCTTGCTTTGGTGAGCATTGGCTTTGGGTACAGCAGTTGTACAACAAAAGCTAAGAAAGCAAGCAAAACATCCGCTGAGGAAAGCCATTATCCCAGCGATGTGATTCCCTTTTTTGACCACTGGAACCTTATTTTAGGAGACGGTTCTAATGCAGGCATCGCTAATGCGTTTGAGCAGAAAGATTTCTTTTATACACAAAAAGATAGCCTAGGGGATTGGGTGGTATTCAAAGCACCCAATGCAGGAGATACCCATGGGACATCAAACAACTGC